>CAYMKD010000435.1:0-2153 GCA_964390435.1 uncultured Pseudobdellovibrionaceae bacterium
ACCCACTTTAACTACATCCACGCCAGCTTGAATAAGAGCCTCTGTAGCTTCTGCTGTAACAACATTTCCAGCCACAAGCATGACATCTTTATGGTGCGAAGAAATATGCTTTACCATTTGAATTACATTTTTTGAATGTCCATGAGCGGTATCAATAATAAGAACATCTACATTAGCAGCTATGAGAGCCTCGGCACGATCTACAGAGTCCACACCTACGCTGATTGCAGCTCCAACAAGAAGCCTACCATGGCTATCTTTAGTTGCCTGCGGATAAGCTTTAGCTTTTTCAATATCTTTAATTGTAATAAGACCTTTAAGTCGTCCCTTTTTATCAACCACGGGAAGCTTTTCAATGCGATGTTTTTGCAGAACTTCGCGAGCTTGCTCTAAAGTTGTCCCCTCGACAGCTGTGACTAAGTCTTCTTTAGTCATGCGCTCAGAGATGGGTTGTTTTAAATTCGTCTCAAAACGTAAATCTCTATTAGTTAAAATACCGACAAGCAGACCTTCCACTGTAACGGGAACTCCACTGATACCGTACTTTCGCATAATCTCTAAAGCATCACCCACAGGACGCTCTGGAGTGATTGTGATTGGATCACTGATCATACCACTTTCATATTTTTTTACTTTTTCAACTTCAAAGGCTTGGTTCTCAATGCTTAAATTTTTATGAATAATTCCAAGTCCGCCAAGTTGAGCCATAATTCTTGCAACTCGGTTTTCTGTCACGGTATCCATGGCTGCAGAAATGATGGGTACATTTAAATAAGTTTCTCTAGCAAAAAAGCTTCTTGTAGAAACATCCGATGGAATAATTTCTGAGTACTGTGGAACCAATAATATATCATCATAGGTTAATGCTAATCTAAACTCTCGTTCACTCATTGAGGACTCCCTGAAAGATACCAAGATTTGTATAAGAGATAATTGTCTGCAGACTCATTGAGACTTGCAATCTCTTCTTTAGTTAATTTTCGAATTGCTTTTGCCGGTCGGCCTAGGATTAACATTTCATCCTCAAAAACCGAATTTTCAGTGACTAAAGAGCCCGCCCCCACAATACATCTTTTGCCAATACGGCTTAAATCCATAATAATTGAGCCCATACCTACAAGGCTTCCCGCCCCAACCTCACAGCCATGTAAAGTCACATTGTGACCAATGGTCACTCGCTCATGAAGAGTTGTACCGCAGCGATTAAAAGTACCATGAATCACAGTGCCATCTTGAACATTCGTCTGAGACCCAATTCGAATAGGAGCTACATCTCCCCTGATCGTCACATGATACCAAATCGAACTTTGCTCAGCTATCTTCACATCACCAATGATCGATGCATTTGGCGCAACAAAAACATCTGTTGCGATTTCTGGGGTAAAGCCACGAACACTGGTTATATCCACTTACAGCTCCATAATTAAAAACTACATTATGTAAGGATGTCTACGCGCTGTCATATCTGGATGAGCTAAGAGTCCTTTTTCAATACCTTCCATCTCGGCATTCAAAGTTCGACTTTTAGCCATATACTCACGTGTACTGTAAATAGGAGTTTCTAAATACAACACTAAAGACATCGCCTCATCCGCTCTAATCTTCATACACTTTAATTTAGGATGCCCAGTTAAGTACAAATTGACGTACTGGTGAGCTCCTTTGATTTCAATAAAAACACATTTTTTAATTTTAATATTTAAACTCTCAAGCAAAAGCTGAGAAACCTTATGAGGACTCACAGGAAGAGAGGCTTTTGAGCACTGAGATAAAGTCACACCGGCCTCAAGAGGGCTTACGGGCACTGGCAAAGTGTGTTCCATTTTTTCATCTTTGAGAATAAGTATGGGGCGACTGATGTCAGAGCTTACTGAAACTCCAAATGGGATTAGCTTGATCAGATCTGAATCATCAATCCCATGCTTTTCACCATACTCACTGTCGAATAAAAATTTTGTAAATGTATTTGGCGGCATTTGAATTGTTGTCATTGCACGATCTCCCCACGAAGCACGGCCGGGAAGGCCTTAGTGATTTTCACAGGCACAGTTTTTCCCACTAGATCTGGGCTGCCTAAAAAGTGTGTTAATTTATTTTGTCTAGATCTTCCTGAAACCATCCCACGATCCTCTTTGTATTCATCTACTAAAATC
>CAYMKD010000436.1:0-2148 GCA_964390435.1 uncultured Pseudobdellovibrionaceae bacterium
GTGAAACCAAAGTTTTGCCAATAACTACGCGCCTTTTCAATCATCTCGCTTTCATCGCTAACGAGATAGATGACTGTCTGAGATACCACAAAGACCCCCTTAAAATGCATCATATTAAGCCAATTGGCTTTGACTTAGCTCTTATCGGCGCATCAATGTGAGAATTTAGGGCAAATTGTATTTTTATTAGATTTTTCAGCTAAGTGACTGAAAAGCCGTCAGTTTTATCGACGGCCAGATTTAATTTTAACCTGTAGTTTTGAGATTAAATGGACGGCCATCTTTTCATGCACCTTACACATTTTAAGCTCATCGCGACGGTAAGATCTTTGGCTTGGAGTTAAAGTCCCCGTCTCTAGTTCCATTTCATAATCTAATTTGCTAGAGCGAATACCCTCAAGCTCTTTAGTTTGCTGCTTAAAGAGCTTAGTAACTCCACTTAGAGGGGCCACTTCAATCCACTCCTCTTTTCCTCGGTACCAGCTCACCATTCTTAAAAAACGAGCTTTGTTTTTCGCTAAAGTAAATCGTGGGTAACCATCATCTGAAAGCTCAAGTATGTTTGAAACCTCATCGAGATTAACATCATCTTCAATCTCCTCATTCATTAAATTTACTGAGAGATTGATTTTTTCTTTATCAACTTTAACTTCGATTTTAGTTTCATTATTAAGCACTGTGAGTGGCCTCCCTAGCTGATTGATGAATTCATGCCTTTAAGCATGGCACCTAGATGCTATGTTTAGTTTTTTAAAAAAACTCTTATATCCCAAACCAATCAATAACACAACATGTCATTGCGATTTGTAACTCTATTGTTGCTTATACCATTAAAATGGCCTTCTAGAGATAGTTTTCTGAAAATTTCGTGGCGCCTTGTGTAAAAAAAATTCAAAACCCAAGCTAAATTTGGGTTAGAATCCATCAAAAGTATGGAGGCTTTCTTATGAGAATAGTTATTTATATCATCTGTTGTAGTTTAATTGCCTGTAGCCAAGCCCCAACCCCTATAACCTCTACTGGGCCAAAGACATATTTAATGTTTGATTATCGTATTGAGGGCAGCGATCAGCCTATCCCCAAAGAGGGATGCAAACTCTATCTTATGAATCAAACTTTAAATGAAGAGCAAAGTGTTCTCATTAGCCGCGAAAACAAAACTGTTTTAGCTGAGCTTCCTCCTGGTAGATACAAAGCCGAAAAGCTCAATTGTCGCCTAACTAAAAATTGGCAGCTCAAAAACGTATTCGCCCAAGGCTTTAATGTTGATAATGGGCGTATTAATTATGCTGGGATTCTTATTTTAAATTTTTCAAATGAAGATCTGGAAAGCATTCGCCTTGGAGATAGAAAAGACAATCTTGAAACTCTTAAAAACATTTTATCTGATTTATCAAGTGAAGAACAAAGCAGATTAGTTTCAGCCTACACAAGTAAGACAATCACCTCAGAAATGCTAGAGAGAGAAAAAGCCGGCGGTATTGTTTTAAAAGCAAAAGGCCTAAAAATAGAGAAACTTCTTCCTCTTAATGAAGAGCTTAAAAAATGCAACCAGCAAGCTCTTAAATTTGACCCAGTTCTAATTGGTGAGTTATCGATAAAAGCTCATTATCAAAATGGGCAGTTAAAAAATATCCAAAATCTAAGTAGCCATGCTCTGCCTGGAAGTTTTGAATCTTGCGTGCAAGATAACTTGAAAAAGTTCAATGCTCATGCCAATTCTGATTTTGAACTACAAATGACTTTTTAATAACTAAACAAAAAATCGACTTTTAGCCAAAACGACCAGTGATATAATTTTCTGTTCTCTGGTCTTTAGGATTTGTGAAGATTTGATTTGTTGGACCAAACTCTACTAAGTCACCTAAATACATAAAAGCAGTGTAATCAGAAATTCTCGCAGCCTGTTGCAAGTTGTGAGTGACAATAACAATTGTGACATTCTCTTTAAGCTCCGTCACCAATTCCTCAATATGGGAAGTAGAAATTGGGTCTAAGGCTGAAGTTGGCTCATCAAGTAAAACAATTTCGGGCTCTGTTGCTAAAGCTCTAGCTATGCATAAACGCTGTTGCTGACCACCAGATAAAGCAAGTGCTGACGAATGAAGGCGATCTTTAACTTCACTCCAAAGACCTGCATTTTTCAAT
>CAYMKD010000437.1:0-2139 GCA_964390435.1 uncultured Pseudobdellovibrionaceae bacterium
GTAGCCCTTCAGCGCTATCATCAAGAGAGAAACTCATGGCCAGAAAATTTAGAAAATCTATTGGCAGATGGTTTTATTAAACAAAAACCTTTAGATTACTTTAGTGGCCAAGCCTTAGTTTACGAAGCTGGCGAGAAGCTCTCAGCTCATAATGTAGATGAAGACGTGCCCGCAATGAGTTTGAAGAATTAAGGTTTTTTTGATCTAAGAATCTATTAAAGATGTCACTTTCTGCTTATTACAAGCAAACATTCTTTTAAATCTGCAATAGTTGCGCAAAAGGAGCAAAACCCCTTCCTTCAGGTGCTTGTGACTAAATATAAGTTAACAAAAAAGTATTGGTTATTTTAGTTTCATGTATTGAGGGCAATTGATTGGGACAGTTTCTGACGCTAATAATTTAAACCAGCTTCCCTTTTGTATTTTAACTTATTATGAACTGCACAAAGTAGCTGTAGATTCTCTTCATTATTTTGTCCATCTGCCCAAACCGGCTTATGGAAGTAAAAGAGTTTTGAGCTATCATAAAAGCCTTTCTTTCAATGAAATTAAATCTAGAAAACTTGTATCATAGGTTTTAAAACTGAGATTTTGCAGAATTATACAGCTACAAATTTTATTTTAAATCTTTATTAAAAACATCTTTGCAGGAATTAAAAGCCTCTATATGGAGAGATTTTTAAACTTTTACCAAGCCTGATATGTAAAGAAAACTCATTCGACAGAGACAATTTTAAAAATCAAAATGGAGCGTCAATTAAAAAATAAAATACTATGAAGCGTTAGAATCAAATTATTCAAGATTCTTGAATTACTTTTGTAAGCCAAGTTGAAATAGGATTGGCTTCAAAGCCAAGTTTTTAATTTGCTGAGTTTGTTTTTTCTAAATGTTTAATTATAAATTCTAAATTAGAGGGAATGACCGTTGAAGTGCCAGTGCTTAAAGTTGGCAGTCCATAACTTTGAGATTTAATAACAGTAGTTGTTGAAGCAACTCCGATGATCTTGCCACTGACTTTATCTACAATAGGAGCGCCTGAATCATTAGGTGCAATACTGGTTTTAAATCCAACTTCAGTGCTCATATTATTGGATTTTCCAATAAAGAAAAGAATGGCACCCATTCTTAGAAAACTATTTTCTCCAAGGCTGCGAGAAAGGAGGTTTTTTGTTAAATCAGATTTTCCACTGCCATACAAAATAGCCGATCCATATTGATCAAATAACTTAGTCTCAAGTTTAAAATCTCCATTAAACTTTTTATTTATAGAGGTTTTAATAATACCAACATCATGACTGTGCCAGAATTGCCCTTTATAGCCGGGGTGACTAAAAGAGTTTATTTGTGTAACAGCAACAGGCTCATCACTTTCTTTTGATAGAACCTGATCTAAAACAGGAGGAGCCTTACCTTTATCCTCAGTTATGCAGTGGGCCGCTGTCAGAATAGTTGTTGGATCTAAATAAACTCCTGTGCAAATCCAATGGTTTTTAAATATGAGTCTAACAATATCAGGTTTGTTTTCTAGAGATTTTGCATTGATAAGAGCAAAACTATTTGTTGTTAGTGCAAGCGCAAATAGAAATAAGAAAATGATTTTCACTTTTTAAACATAGAACAACTCCCTTAAATGATCATCACAAGCTCATTTCGCCCCGCATAAACAACAAACTGTTAATGACAGAAAAGCCTCCCACAGGGCAAATGAAGCATGCCATTTATTGTGTTTGAGGGCCTTGACGGCTCCGGTAAAAGTACACTTATGAAAGCTCTTAACGAGGAGCTTAAAAAACGCCAAATCTCAGTAGTTAATACGCGAGAGCCGGGTGGGACAGCTCTTGGCGATAATATCCGAAAACTTTTATTAGAAAAGCGAACTCCGCCACCTCATGCTCGCACTGAAGTTCTTCTCTATGAGGCCAGCCGTGCTCAGCATGTAGAAGAAGTTATAAAACCAAGTCTAAAACAAGGTCACTGGGTTTTGTGTGATCGTTACACAGCAAGTGGGATTGCCTTTCAAGCTGGTGGACGTGAGCTTTTGCAAGAGCAAGTTGAGTGGCTTAACGACTTTGCCACAGATAGTTTAAAGCCCGATTTACAAGTTTTACTGAGTTTGTCGGTGATGGAGAGCCAAGCAA
>CAYMKD010000438.1:0-2129 GCA_964390435.1 uncultured Pseudobdellovibrionaceae bacterium
CTCAGAGGGTTTTTTCGTTTTAAAGATTTGAATCGATGAGTTTTCTAAACTCATCGCTACCCCGAACATCAGAAATAGGTTTTATGCTACTACTAATAAGAGTTTTAGCTTGGTTTAAGAATTGAGAATCTAGAGGCTTCCCAACAAGTTGATCCTCCACATTTTTTAGACGAACAGGAGTCGCAGCAATGCCTCCGTAGGCAATTCTGGCAGTTTCAACTTTTCCAGACTTTACTTTAAAAATAAAACTCGAGTTAACACTTGAAATATCAAGATCGCGTCTTTGTGAAACTTTGTACAAACCTATTTTAGAATTTTTATCTGGTATATTAAAAAATATCTTAGTTATAAACTCGTCTTCTTTAAGATTAAAAGATTTATAAGATTTAAAAAACTCAGTGACTTTGAGTTGACGAATTCCTTGGCTGCTAACAATTTCTTTTTCAGCATCTAAGCATAATAAAAAAGGAGTTGTATCTGCGACAGGAGAGCCATTTGCAAGATTGCCAACAAGTGTTGCTGAATTTTTAATTTGAGGTGAAGCAAAAATATTTAAAAATTCAGCAGCGGCAGGAATTTTATCTTCCAAAAACTCTTGCAAGCGATCAAGACTTACTTTAGCTCCTATGTGAACTTGTGAGCCCTCTTGAGTTATTTTGTAGAAATCTTCCATCAAATGAAAACTCATCATGTGTTTTCCGGGATCAAAGCCTTTATTGATCTGTACACCAAGGTCTGTGGCTCCAGAAAATATTCTTAAACTTGGATATTTAGTTTTAAATTCGGTGGCTTCCTCTAATGTAGAAGGAGCGAAAAATACTTTATTTTCAGTTTCAATTAGTACAGACGATTTGGTTTTTTCTTTTAATAATTGAGTTTCTTCTATAAGCGGATAGAGCTCTTTTACAGATTTAAATTTCTTAGGGTCTACATTTTTAGCAGCACTAATAATAGGTTGATAGCCAGTGCATCTACAGAGATTGCCTGTTAAGTAATTTTTAATATTTTGCTGATTTGGAGATGTTTTATGCTCATACATATTTGTAATCGACATAACGAAACCAGGGGTGCAAAAACCACATTGGCCACCAAAATTTTCAACCATTGATTTTTGCACTTCATGAAGCTGTCCCATTTGTGTCAGACCCTCAATAGTTACAATATGACAGCCATCAGCTAAAAAAGAAGGAAAGATACAAGAATTAATAGAACGATACCGCAACTCTTGGTCTTGCGCTCGAGCAAGCATAATAGTGCAAGCGCCACAATCGCCTTCGGCGCAAACAACTTTAGTACCTGGTTTTCGCAAATGATATCTTAATGTATCACTCATCGGAGCAAATGCATTTGAACCTTGAAGCTCAACGAATTGACCATTAACAGTAAAATGAACTAAATCGCGAAACATTAAGCAGGACTCTTCCAATAAGTGATAATTAAGCCAAGAGCGGCAAGACTAATACCTATGAGCCTTTTGGGCTCAAGAGGGATCTGCTCAACTTTTAAGTCCCAAATCATACTAAAAGTAACCTGCCCAAGCATGATGCATAAGAAAACACCAGCCGCTCCTAATTTAGGAATAGCAAATGGAATACCGGCAATTAATGTAAAACCACAAAGTGCTGGAAGCACAAACCACCAACGCCATGATGATGATCCAAATTTAGGGGGAAATGAGTCTGGAAAAAACTGTGGATAGAAGTGGCATACTAAGGCAAAGCAAAAGGTGATTAATAACAAAAGAGCACTATTTAAAAAAATAGCGGTTGCGAGTCCCCAATCTTTAGTGATTTGGCGATTAAGTCCACCTTGAAGAACAGCAACAGCCCCTAAAAAAAACGACATTAACCAATAAAGCATCCCTATGAGGCTAGCAAAATAATCTTTAATAAGAAAGACGATTTTTCATGGTTTTAATGATTAAAGAGCCCTAGGAAAGCCTATTTAAGACTTCTTTTTGATTTAAGAGATTTCTGCAGCCAAATTTTAAACGATAAAAAAGTACAAAAAATACAAACTACATAATTATCGACAGGATTGATATTATTTTGAGCTTTTAACATAAATGTTAAAATTGTGGCACAAAAGTACATGCATTTGCATTGTGTCGTTCAACATTTACTCACTGA
>CAYMKD010000439.1:0-2124 GCA_964390435.1 uncultured Pseudobdellovibrionaceae bacterium
AGCGCTGCTTAACTAGCCATTCAAAATGCACATCGGCAATGCCTGCACCAAGCTCCTTTTCAAATTCAGCTTTATATTGAAAAAAATCTTTATATACTTCTTCACGCTTGGCCTCACTTCGAGGCCAAGCCGTAGCCCTCACTCTTTGCCTCATAACTCTAAAAGCACGATAAATATTGTTTGATATTCGCTCAAAAACTGTAGGATCATAATCAAAAACAGCAGGAACTGAGGCTTCTGCTTTATTTCTTTTTTCTTCAGTTGTTGATTCATCCACCATTTCAAAAGTAAGAGGAGAATTAAAATGCATTTTGGCCACTTGACCAACTTCAAAATTATACGGGACCTCAATTGTGAAGTTAATAAGCCATGATAAAATTAAACAGAAAGTAAATAGAATAAGTAATCGTTGAATTCGAAAACGTTGTTCTAGTTTAAAAAAGATACTGCCTAAATATGTTTTTTCTAAACCTAACCCATCAACCCATTCTGAAAAACGCCAGCTCGCCTCACCATATTTGGTGGATCTTGTTTGTGGCTGCTCGCGTTGTTTACTGCCTAATTTTGAACGATACATGTGCTTTACAGATTACCCGATCTGTCCTACTTTGTCTTTAGCCCTAAGGAGTTTCTGGATGCCTAAACCCCCATCTCAATTGCGTGATTTTAAGTCCTTAGTCAAGATAGTTGCTGATTTACGCGGCCCCAATGGTTGCCCCTGGGATAAAGAGCAAACACACCAGTCTTTGACCCAGTACGCCATCGAGGAAACAGCTGAATTAGTCGAGGCTATCGAGAAGAATAACCCTCAATTAGTTTGCGAAGAGCTGGGGGACGTTCTGTTTCAGGTTCTCCTACATGCGCAGCTAGCCAACGAAAAAGGCTTATTTGATATTCATGATGTCATTGCGGCTGTAAATGAAAAAATGATCAGACGCCACCCCCACGTATTTGGCGACGTTGAAGTTCAAAATAGTGATGAGGTTTTACAAAATTGGGAACAAATTAAACTAAAAGAAAATAATTCTAGCAAACAAAAACTAAGCTTTAATCTCCCTAAGTCCCTACCTTCTTTACAGGCAGCTCATAAGATTGGTCAAAAAACTGCTAAAGTAAAATTTGATTGGCCAAACTCAAAAGCTGTCTGGCTAAAAGTTGAAGAGGAATACAAAGAATTAAAATCTGCTCTTAAAAATCGAAATAAAAAAGCATGGGAACATGAACTAGGAGATTTATTGTTCTCTCTTTCTCAGCTTGCAAGACATTTAAATCTTGAAGCCGAAAAAGCTTTAAGAATAGGAAATCGAAGGTTTGAAAAGCGATTTTTTAGAATGCAAATCTTGGCTGAAGAAATGGGCCTCAAATGGCCAAAAATAAATAATAAAACTAAAGAGTCTCTTTGGCAAAAAACCAAAAAGATTCTGGAAGATTCTTAATTTTCATTTTACCACAATCTTTTTATCCTATGAATTTTTAACTAATGATTAATGATTATGCCAAATATTTTAAATTAGGTGAAGAAAACAACATAATTTTAAGTTATTTGCTTAAATTAATTCAGATAATAGTCGGCTATTATTTCAAAAAGAAAGTTACTAAATAAAAAGGGGAATTGATATGAAAGAAAGAGCTGATTATTTTTCATTTAAAAAATTATTTCATTTACCATTTTTCTCCAAAAAGAAAAAAGAAAAAGAGGACGAAGCTGTTAAGCAGGCCAAAGAAGATCATTTTGAAAATTATGATATTGATGGGGTATCTCAGGATCCAAGCGGCAAAGTTATTGTCGCGACAGATGGACAGAGTTTTAGCTATAAAGAAAAGTTAAATTAAAAGACTACATTAAGGCTGTATCAAATAGTTTAAATTAAAACGCAACGTTAAAACCACATCAAATAGCTTGAACTAAAATGCAGCATTAAAACTTACCCAAATGCTTATTGTTATTTGTAAGACTGTCGCATTTGCTTTTTGTATTTTAAACTATTATGAACCGAGCAGAGCAATTGCAAATTCTCGCTGCTGCTTATTCCTCCGGCCCACACTGGTTTTATATGATCCATTTGCAGTTGAAACTTTGAGTCGCAAGGTTTTTTTGTAATCGGATCCCGCCACTGGCAATGT
>CAYMKD010000440.1:0-2122 GCA_964390435.1 uncultured Pseudobdellovibrionaceae bacterium
CGATTACTGCCAACGGGAAAGGCCAGAGAACCATGGTCAGCATTAGCTCGTGCTCATGGGTTTTTAATTACGAAAATTAATTTTGCTAATACGGAGACCCTTATTTATTTAAAACAAAGCCTGCCTCCAGGGCGTCCAGTTTGGACATTTAAAAGTAACTTTAAAAGAGTTTGCTCATTAGATGGCGCAACGAATCTTTTAAGCCCTACTAACTTTTTAGCATTTTGTGGCATAGGTGAACCGGATGGTTTTAAACAACTAGTAATAAATGCTGGTCATAAGGTTGAAAAAATTCATGCATTCAGAGATCATCATATTTACACAACTAAAGATTTAGATAATTTGTGGAAAGCGGCTCAAGATGTAGGAGCTAGTCTTATCACAACAGTTAAAGATGCTGTTAAAATCAGAGCTCTTAACTGGAATAAAGCTCCTATTTGGGTCATAGAAATGGAAATGCTTTGTACGGAGAATATTGAGTCATATGGTTCCTTTATGGATTCGGTTATCTAGTTTATTTGTAGCTCATTTTTTAATGTGGTTACCAGCGCCTATAAGGTATGGGATTGGAGATTTTTTAGGAATTCTTTGGTTTGATATTCTGCGTTTACGTCGAAAAACTGTCATCGAAAATCTAACAATTGCATTTCCCAATTGGTCAAAAGAAAAAAAAATTAAAGTCGGTCGAGCTTCTTTGCAAAATATGGGTAAATCCTTTATTGAATTTTTATGTTTGCCCGTCATTAAAAAATCTTGGATAAATGAACATGTTGTTTTTGAGAATTTTGAAATTCTCCCTCGCATGCAAGAGCTAAGTAAAGGATACTTTTTTTTAACTCTACATTTAGGTGCAGGTGATTTTTCTTGTGCAATGCTTAATGAAAAGGGGCTGCATGTTCATTTAATATCAAAAAAGTTTAAAGCAAAATGGTTAAATGACTTTTGGTTTGGTGTTAGGCAAAGTATGGGCACAAAATTTATTGAACCGCACGGCAACAGTGCTTCTTTTGAAATTCTTAAAGCTCTTAAAAATAAAGAAAATGTGATTTTTGTTTTAGATCAATTTATGGGTAAACCATTTGGTGTTTTGACTAAATTTTTTAAAAAAGAAACTGGGACAGCGTATGGTCTAGCTTTATTTGCCTTAAAAACAAAAGTACCGGTTTACCCACTTTACACCTATCGTAGGGATGATGGGAAAACTGTCATTCGAGTTGAAAAATCTATAAATCTCGTCGAAGGTCCAGATCGTGATGCGACAATTCAGCTTACAACGCAAAAATATAACGATATTCTAGAGGCAATTGTGAGTAAGTATCCAGAGCAATGGATGTGGGTTCATAGAAGGTGGAAAGAGTTTGAGTAGTGAAGTATTTTGAATTTAAAAAACTTTCAATAGTATTTTTAATCTCAATGTTAACAGCATGCTCATCTTCGTTTTTAAAATATGATAAGGCTGAGATTTTAAATAAAAATGAAGAATTTGAAGATATAGTAAAAATCTCAAGACCTGAGGAGCCTGAAGCCACACCAAGCAGTGAAGAAATTAAGGCGGAAGCAGAATCAAAGACAGAAAAAAAGAATATTAAGCCGAAAAAAACAAAGTCAAAAAAATCAAAACCCTCAAAGTCGAAAAAGAAAAAAAAGACTAAGCAAGATATCAGAGAGCCTGAGTTAGAAAGTAATAAAGGCTTTTTGCCGGGCGCTAGAAGACCAATCAAAAACCCCTATAGAGTAGGTGAAAAAGTAACCCATAGAATTAGTTATTTTAAAGTAAGTGCCGGAGAACTCTTTTTAGAAGTAAAGCCCTATGTTTTTGTAAACGAGCGAAAATCTTATAATTTTGTTACGTCAGTTAAATCAAGTGCACTATTTTCTTCTTTTTATGCAGCGGACGATCAAGCGGAGACATTAGTTGATTATGAGACTTTGGTGCCAACTGTATTTTCACTTCATGTCAAAGAATCAGGCCAATTAAGAGAGGCTCGAGCTTACTTTGATGTAGAGCAAGATAAAGCTAAGTATTGGGAGAAAAAAGTTACCAAGAAAAATGGCATGGAAGAAAAGAAACTTCAATGGGATATACTACCGTATTCACAAAATGTATTCAGTGCAGCTTATT
>CAYMKD010000441.1:0-2111 GCA_964390435.1 uncultured Pseudobdellovibrionaceae bacterium
AATGAAAGATCCTGTAAAAGGAATTAAACTTGTTGTTTCTAAAGAATCTGTTTTAGTCGAAGATGTAGAAATACTAAAACTAAGCAATTTGAATTTTTCTGGTAAAGATATTGATCCAAATGATCCTAATTTTGTACTTCCATTATTTAAAGAACTTGAAAAACTAGGAAAAGATTTAAAAGAAGAGGATAAAGCTTTTGGCAAGGTATTTATGCAAGCAGATAGAAGCTTATCTTATAGTGTATTACAAAAAATAATGTACACAGCCTCAATGGCAGGTTTTCCTCAATTGAAAATGGCAACTATTGCTGGAGAGTAAATGAAATCATCAATGAGAAACATCTTTTGTCTATTATTTTTAATTAGCTCAAGCATTGGCTATGCTGCAGACTCTAACAAAAAATTTGACTTGCAAAAAGAGTTGAGAGCAGATTCTGATAATGAGCAAAAAAACACGCAAAATGCAGTTAAGTCAGAGGTTTTAATTACAAAAACTGAACTTCAAGCAATCAAAACACTTCAAAAAATCATTGCAAAGAAAAAAGGCAGTATTGAAGAGCCTGATTTATGGTACAGACTTGCTGAGCTTTATATGAGAAGAGCTAAGTCAGGTCGTTTTTTTGATTTGCATAGAGATAAAAAATCAGTAGTTCGCCTTGCTCCACCATTTATTAAAAATCAACATTCATTAGATGCCATTCGAAGTGCCATTGGCATTTATAGTAAAATTCAAAGCCAATTTCCTCGTTATAGAGAAATGGACTCTGTTTTATTTAATAATGGTTTTGCTCATCAGCAGCTTGGCAACTTGAACAAAGCAGAATCTCTTTACACAACTCTTATTAATAAATATCCAAGCTCAGCTCTGCTTCTTGATACCCACTTAGCAATAGCTGAAATGCAATACGACCAGGGGCATTTTGAAAAATCAATTTCTCATCTTGCAGTAATAGAAAAAAATCCAAACTCACGATTGTACTCATATGCAATGTACAAGTCAGCTTGGTCACTCTATAATTTAAGAAAAAATAAAGAAGCCATTTTAAAACTCGAAGCCGTAATTCGTTTTCACTCAGCTGAAAACTCTCAACTTGCTTCTAGAATGAAGCAAAATCTTCGCCCTGAAGCTCTTAGAGATATGACATTATTTTATTCTGAAATATATGCTGCTTCAGACGCTTATAAATACTTCTCTGACTTATGTAGCCAAGAAGAAATCGGCGAAACAATGATGAATTTAGCGAAACTCTACGACAGTCATTCGAGACAAAAAGAAATTGTTATCTTTTTAACTAATTTTATTGAAGCAGAACCTCTCAACTCTACTCAAGTTGTAGCAAGGTTATTTTTAGTAGATGTTTTAGAAACTCTTAAACAAAGAGAAGAAGTTATAACACAAATAGTAAGCTTAAATAAGATTTGTAACAATGAGAGTCCTTGGCGTAAAAAGAACGTTACAGAAACCTCTATATCTCAGTGCACTACTGATTTAGCTCATACAAATTTAGAGATTGCTAGAAAATGGTGGGAGATTTGGTTAAAAAATAAAAACCATAAAGGAATAGCAGAGCTTACATCCAAGGCATTTGAACTTCACTTAGAGAGAGAAAACCCTGCTCAACCTGATACTAAGTCTCGCTATGCTTATGCAGAACTTCTTTTCCAAAGAGGCCTCTTTAAACAAGCAAGTAAACAATATGAGATTGTTGGTGGTAAAGCGACAGATAAAAAAATGTCCCATGATGCCGACTATGCAGCTATTGTCAGTTTGCAAAAAGCAAGCAGCAATAAGGCTGACATTTCCGAAGAGTTTAAGCGCCTAGGGCTTCAATATTTAAAAAGACAGCCCCAAGGTACCTACAAAACAACGATACAATTTCAGCTAGGTTTAGCGGAGTACGAAAAAAATAATTATGCAGCAGCTGATCAATGGTTAAAGCCCATTTCTGAAGGCTCTGATAAAGAAGGTTTTTATTTAAAAGCACAAGATTTGCGTTTAGACATTTTAAATATAAATAAAGACTTCACATCTCTAAAAAAACTCTCTACTCAGATGCTTAAAAAATCAGGCATTTCAAAGGACCGCAAACTTAGTTTAGAGAAAATAAATC
>CAYMKD010000442.1:0-2110 GCA_964390435.1 uncultured Pseudobdellovibrionaceae bacterium
CATGTTTTTTATAAAAATGACGAACAGAGTTTAGTAAATGGCCAATTTTGTCTTGGCGGGTTAGCTCATAATAATTTAGATTAAGAATGTTTTTAGTATACTCATATAATAAAAGCTCGAAGTTAAAATCAGGAACTTTTGATTCGACTTCTCCTTTCAAGTTCACATATGCAATAAAAAGGGGTTTTTTATTAACCTTTTCTATTTTATAATTAAAACTTCTTTTTAACTTGCGATTTGATCTCAGGATCAAAACAGAAGACACATAAAATGGATTATTTCCGGAAAAATGTAGCTTAAATTTGCCTCTTTCTAATACATCGTCAACTTGTGATCTGATAAAGCTTTCCAGAACTGAAAATTGCTGTTGTGAATTCATATGAACACTCCTTTATGAAGGCTCACATGCAAAGAATAACTCTTATTTTTTGATGCTCTAGATCTTTTAGGTAAAACTAAGTGTTCAAGATTCGGATAAAGATCTTTAAACTTCGTGGGCTAAGTCACGGCGAACGGCGCGAAAGTAGGTGCGCGGTGAGAGCTCAAGTAAGTCAGCAAGCTTTGTCATATAAACGCAAGCGTAGCGATCTACTTGATAAGCAAAGTAGCTCTCTTCACTTCCAGCGCGCATGATCGGGCCCCAATGAGGGTTGTAAAAAGCGAGCTGTTTTTTAATAAGATTACTGATTTGTGAGTCAATTTCAGCAATCTTTTTTTGCAGAGCTGTAATTTTATTTTCATCTACAGTCTTATTTTTTTCAATTCTCTCAGTCATTAAAGCTGTCAGAAGATCTTCGTCAGGCTCTTTGAGTTTCATCAGAGTTTCAATTTCTTGATTGACTTTATGAGCTTTGCGGTTGCGATCGATTTCTTCATCAAGCTCTTCAATCACCATGGCCGTTCGCCAATTGCAGTCTTTTTTGAGTCGTAAGATATCACCATAAATATGGTCACCAACATAAAGAATATCATCGCCTTCAAGGTTAAGGTCTCTAGTAAAACTAGAAGCGCAGCCGCCTTGGTAAATTCCAGGTACAAGAGTATCATCAAAATTAGTCATAGTGCCGTCGGCAGGATTTACTTTTAAAAACTTCTGGTTATCGACAAAAAACTTTGGTTTTTGTGCCAAAGTAATAACAATTTCAAATAAATCCATCCATGATTTGTGATCTTTTAAAAAGGGATTAACAGCGTAATCTAAAAGCAATTTTGTGTAATGAAAATCAGAATTTGTGAGAACAAATATTTTTTTGCCATGCTTTTTATAGCGTTCTAAATCGTATACTAAGCCTTCGTCTTTGATTATGAATTCAGAGACATTTTTTTTCACAACATTTTTAAGTGAACCATCGCGGTGGGCTTCATCTAAAACATACAGAACATCATCGGCAATAGTGCCATATTCAGGATATTTATGAGATGGATTTTTATCTTTTAAATCAACAATCTGAGCAAATAAAGTTGCTAAAGAAAGAGAGAAAGCTGTATCGATTGCCATGTAATCAGGATCTGCTAAATCAATGTAGGTGCTTTTATAAATTTTTTGCTGAGTTTTAAAATCGATAGCTTCAAGTCCGTGATGACTTGCACGAATAGCGCTATAGCGATTTACCTTTAACAGGTTGCCGCGCTGACGATCAATCACAAGTCCGCGAATGGTTAACTGGTAATCAAAAGGCAAAGAGGCAACAGCCTCTGGGTAGTTTTTATTTTTAACGAGTTTCTCTTTCATAATTGTATGAGAGAGTCTTTCGAAATTAGTGCTGTTATAGCGAATTAAAGTATGATCCATATCTAAGCCGATATACTTGATTCGCTTTAAATTAAGAGTGCGATTAACATAAACCTTAAATGACATTTTCTATCGTTCTACTGTAAAGTTAAGTTCGTTCCATTTGAGCATGCCGCCTTTTAAATTATACACATTACTCAAGCCACTTTGTAAAGCGAGAGCTGAGGCCTTTGCAGATCGGGCACCACTGCGGCACACAAAGACGATGCATTTATCTTTAGGCAAACTGGTTACTTTTGAGGGCAGTGTGTCGAGAACAAGAAGCTCTGCTCCAGGAATATGTCCGAGCTCACCTGTGTATTCGTCCGGCTGGCGAAC
>CAYMKD010000443.1:0-2110 GCA_964390435.1 uncultured Pseudobdellovibrionaceae bacterium
TAAAAAAATATAAGTGTGACAAGGATTGCATATCCAATTGTAGTCTTAGCACCAACTATGACGAATTCAATTATTTAGGCTTCATAGATTTATAAACTAATACTTAAATGCTTTTGAACCCCAGTAATTAGCCTGTCCGCCCAACTCTTGCTCAATTCTTAAAAGCTGGTTGTATTTAGCTGTGCGCTCTCCTCGACAAAGGCTACCTGTTTTAATTTGTGTACAGTTCATTCCTACGGCTAAATCCGCAATTGTAGAGTCTTCTGTTTCTCCACTTCGGTGTGACATTACTGTGCTGTAGTTGTTTCTTTGTGCAAGTTGTACGGCTTCAGAAGTTTCTGTTAATGTGCCAATTTGATTTACCTTCACTAGTAAAGCATTAGCCGTTTGCTCCTTAATACCCTTTTCTAAACGAAGAGGATTTGTAACAAATAAGTCATCACCGACGATTTGCATTTTTTGCCCAATAGATTTAGTCATTAATTGCCAAGAAGCCCAATCATCTTCGGCAAACCCATCTTCAATACTCACTAAAGGAAAATCTTTTTGCCAACTTTGATAAATCTCTAAAAGCTCAGTGGCTTTAATTTTTTTTGACTCCCATTTATAAACACCATCATGAAATAACTCTGTTGCAGCGACATCGAGCGCCACATGCATATCTTCTCCAGGACGATACCCTGACTTTTCTATAGCCTGCATTAAAAGAGTGAGAGCCTCTTTATTATTTTTTAATACGGGAGCAAAGCCCCCCTCATCTCCAACGGCAGTAGATAATCCTTTTTCACTCAGTATTTTTTTTAGAGTATGAAATACCTCAGCTCCTGCGCGTAAGGATTCAGAAAAAGAATTTTGTACCACAGGGACAATCATAAACTCTTGCACATCTAAGCCATTATTAGCATGAGCTCCCCCATTGAGAACGTTCATTAATGGCACTGGCAGATGATGTGCTTGCGACCCTCCGACGTAGCGATAGAGGGGAAGGCCGACCTCAAGTGCTGCGGCTTTAGCACAAGCTAATGAAACTCCAAGCATTGCATTGGCACCTAAATTTGATTTGTTTGCAGTTCCATCCATTTGCAATAATAGGCGATCAATTTCAACTTGTCGATTGACCTCAAGACCTAAAAGCTCTGGAGCAATACGCTCAGCCACATTACGAATTGCCTGCTGTACGCCTTTACCATGAAAACGTTTTTTATCATTATCTCGCAATTCACAAGCCTCATGAGCTCCTGTAGATGCGCCCGATGGAACAGCGGCTCGCCCCATTGCTCCTTGGCTAGTAAAAATATCAACTTCCACTGTAGGGTTTCCGCGACTATCTAGAATTTCGCGAGCAGTGATTTGAATAATTTCAGACATCAGTCCCCCTTTGTGGTCCCACACTTAATGATTCATCAGATGATTTTGAGTTTTGCAATAAAGTTTTCATTTGTTTTAAAGCCTCTTGGCCTTCTTTTGCACAAACTGGAAATTGCTCTTTTACATATGTCCAATCCACTCGGCGCATAGCTTCTTGCACTTCTGGAGTCAAACGGTCTTGCCCAACAAGCAAAGTGATGATTTGTTGTGCACGAACCATATAATCTTGCAGTCGCTGAAATTGTTGTCGCAAGAGCCTCTCTGTCGGAGCTAAATCAGGAGCCGGAATAAAAGTTTGAGTTTGTTTATGTAAGTGTAGCTCTAAATTTTGATGAGCCTGTTCGAGCTGCTCATTCTTAAGCATGAGTACACGATTTTTTTCTTCCAATTGCTTTTGATTTCTTTCCATTGATTCAATAATAGATTGCATGAGTGTTGGGCTAATGCGATGTCCAGGATCTTCATCAGCAAAAAGAGTCTCCTGCTCTTGCATCCAACTTACTGAGAGCTGAATACCTTGCCAGCGCGCTGAAGCAAGGGGCTGTTTTACATAAACTGGAAGGGATTCAAAAGCAGCGCGCATGTAAGCTGTTGTTAAAGGGTATTGCTCCGTTGAAACAGGAAGAACAAAAGTAACTCCATTTTCGCTACGACGTAAATTCTCAATAGGTGGTTCTGGAGAGATAAAATAAGATAGAAATCTTTGCGGCTGCGCTAAAATTTCTTGCGGCTTAGGCATCAT
>CAYMKD010000444.1:0-2097 GCA_964390435.1 uncultured Pseudobdellovibrionaceae bacterium
ATAAGTTGTAACATAAAGATCATGTAAAGGAATTAGTCTCAAAAAGCATCTTCACCGTGTTAAATCATATTGCTTAAAATCTCGATCAGTCGTTTATAATCAAAACGAATCAACAGCGTTAACTGTAAACTCTTTTGATTCGTTCAACAAACCTTTAATTGGACAATACTTATGTATGGTGCAACTTACACAGACTCAAAGAAAGATTATCACTATAACATGTATGAAACAAATGCTTTGATAGAGAAAAAAAACGAATCGGATTGCAATCAATGCTGTAACGACGTAGGTTACGCCAGTCTTAATAAAATGGATGAGGCTTATAGGTCCGGTAAGTATTTAAGAGAGCTTTACCCTTGTAGATGCAGATCACTAGTTTGTGAGGGCGCAATTGCAGGTTTATTTTGGGGTGCTGTCGCTACCTCAGTTTGTTGGATTCCGGGAGCAGTTTTATGGGGCCTTCCGACAGCTACATCGAGTATGGTTGCTGGCGGTCAGGCGTTAGTAGGAACGGCCTCTTGTATTACTGGTTGCGCATCCTTATGCAGTGTACCGAGGACTATGCTTGAAAACTGTATGAACGTTGATACAGATTGCTGTTACGAAGCGTATTAAAAACTTAAAAGCGCCCTTATTAAATTCTTTTAATAAGGGCTTCAAACTAAGTATTAAACGGGTGATTTTTTTGAAAAAAGCCAGCGATGAGCTCGAGATCGCCTTCTCCCTTCGCTACTCTGACGACTAAATCCTCTAAGTCATTTTCGTCAAATTCTAGAATAACATCATTTATTTCAAGAAATGTCAATGCTGTTACTAATCCGATTCGTTTATTTCCATCTATGAAGGGGTGATTACAGACAATATGAAATAAGTAAGCTGCAGCCTTATCGTAAATGCTCTTGTGTAAGTACTCTCCGAACATGGAGGCTTTTGGCATTTCAATGGCTGAAATTAAAAGGCCCATATCTCTGATTCCATGTGAACCGCCTAATTCATTAATCACATTCGTGTGAAAATCAATGACTTGTTCTACGGTCAAGAAAATCATTTATCCGCCAGTCTCTTCAGCAAATTATGATTTTTTTTCATGACTTTTCTAAACGCTGATTTGACCAAATTCTCATTTGTAGCCTGAACTGACTGAATCAACATTCCACCATTAGGATTAATAACAACCTGAAATAGGGCGTTTTCATCTAAACCGGCAGCTTGTAAGAGCGCCTTATCGATGACAATCGCCTTGCTGTTTCCACTCTGCGTTAATTGTTTAATGATCATAGGTCACCCCCTTTCTGTAATTACAATGATATGACAAAAGCGCCTTTTTGTCAATACACTGTATTTACGTCATTGATGCGGATGACGATGATGCTCTTTAAGGAGGACACGGAGGGGAAGATGTATTGCTATATAGGTTTAGGCCCTTCGGCCTTCACTTTCTGGAAATTTTTTTCCCCATTTTTGCATTTTCAATACCTTAACATTAAACTCTGGAGCCACAATTTCTATAGGAGTCAAAACTAAGGTTGCGCTGACAGTCGCTAAACTTTTTAAATTGCCTAAAGAAGTTAGTGCGCAGGTCTTCCAAATAAGCTTTCCTTTTGGACTAGGTAGCCATAAAGCAGGAAGGATAACAATAGTTCCAATGGACGATCCGAAAAAAGTAATCCCATGAGCCGCTAAAAAGAAAGGAGCTGATATTGTAAACTGGATTGTATCTAATAACCCAAGCCCTCTTGCTGCAAATAGATTCAACACTTTTTTAGTTGTTGATTTCTCAGAAAATTCCTTGTGGACGCACCTTGAAACACCATCTTTGCCAAGAATGACACAAGTTTTCCCATTGTACTTTGCGAAGAAAACCCCTTTATTTGTTGCAAGTCCAAGAAGATACCCATCTTTGCCAGTAATTGTAGTTTTTGTATTGGTCATGGTTGTGGTCGTTGTTATGCCCATAAAACGTTCTGTGTTCGTTCGAGTGTGGGTTTCGGTATGTTCAGAAGTTTTGATATTGGCTAGATTGGCAGAAAAATGAAACGAAGGAAATGAAGACGTCATTTTGATTCCTTATTCTTGGATCTTATTCTGGATATAGTA
>CAYMKD010000445.1:0-2093 GCA_964390435.1 uncultured Pseudobdellovibrionaceae bacterium
GGCCCCATCGTCTATCGGCTAGGACGGCAGGTTCTCATCCTGCAAAGAGCAGTTCGATTCTGCTTGGGGTCACAATGCGAAAAAGAATGGCTTGTCCATTCTTTTTTTGCATTTAGATCTCATTGTTGAAATTGATCTCGCCGAATGAAATGAGGCAGAGTTCTGCCGGCAAGCGAGTATGGAATATTGTATAATCGTGAGTAACGAAGCGCGTGGCTAATCCCCGAAGGGGAGATTCTGCTTGGGCCGCTCAATTAGACACCGATCAAAATCTGCCCTTCCTCTGTTATACTTTTTATAATTAGTATTATTTTCTAAATTCTAAATATTTATGCCCCAAATAATACGGCCAGCAACTCTGGCAGATAAGCAAAAAGTTTTGGAAATCTTGGATGAATTTAACGATTTCGCCCTCATAACAGATGGCAATGTAAATTCCGTTCCATCAAGTTTTGCTATAAAAAATTCTGGCGATATGTTTGAAGAAATAATTAATTCTGACAACTCAAAAATATTCATTGCTTTGGTTGATGAAGAGCTAGTAGGCTTTTTAGAAATACATGCAGTTCCTAGACTCAGAAAAGCCAAGCGCTATGCAGAAATTGAATCAATGTTTGTTAAAGAAGCTAGCAGAGGTACAGGCATCGCATCTGACTTGATGCAAGCTGCAATTGAGTGGGCTAAAAAGCAAGAATTTGACTGTATTCGAATTTATACTGGGCACAAGCTTAAGAGAGCTCATGCATTTTATGAAAAAATGGGTTTTGCACACGCTGGAAGATCATACAAGCACTCTTTGATATAATGGTTCTATGCAACACTCTCATTATTTACAAGTAGCATTGAATGCTGTCAAAGAAGCAGAAAACATAATTAAAAAATATTATTCAGAAGAGATACGTGCTACTTTAAAGGCAGACCAGTCACCAGTTACCATTGCAGATCAAGAAGCTGAAAAGATTATTCGTCAGAATATTCTTGCGGCATTCCCAGATCATCGAATCTTAGGTGAAGAAGAGGGAAAAAGTGACAACGATTCACCATTTCTCTGGGTGATTGATCCAATCGACGGTACTAAAAACTATATGCGAAAAGTCCCACTTTTTGCTACTCAGTTAGCCCTCATGAAAGATAATCAAGTCATTCTTGGTATTTCCAATGCTCCGGCTTTGGGGGAGTTGATGTTTGCTGAAAAAGGGATGGGGACATACTTCAATCATGAGAAAGTAACTGTTTCATCGATTTCAGAAGTGAAGGACTCCTACTTAAGTTATGGAGGGATCGGCTATTTTCAAAAACATAGATTAATGAACCAGTTACTGGAAATTGAAGCAAATACAAGAGCTCACAGAGGAATTGGGGATTTTTGGAGTTATCACCTTCTAGCTCAAGGTAAAATTGATATTATGCTCGAGGCAGAAACCAAACTTTGGGACATTGCTGCTGTGTCTTTAATTGTCGAAGAGGCAGGTGGAAAAGTAACTGATCTTGCAGGAAACAGAGTAAATGAGTCTACCACATCAATCATTGCCACCAACGGTCACATTCATAACACTGTTGCAAACTACTTTCACTAGAGTTTACTCTTAATATTTTCTCAACCACCTACGATCCTCAAATCCAAGCCGTGTGATAGAATTTATCTATAATGAGTTTAGAAGCCCCTCGCTACTTAATTCTTCACGGCTGCCCTCCTACTGAAGCTCTGATCACTCCAAAAGAAAAACGCTGGATGAATTGGCTTGCAGACAAGTTAAATGAAAGAGGACTCTCCGCTGTAGCAATCGATCTTCCTAAAGCGTGGGAACCAAAGTATCAAGACTGGAAACTTGAGTTTGAAAAATATCCTGTAGATGAAGAAAGTGTTCTTATTGGACATAGCTGTGGAGCTGCTTTTCTTGTTCGATGGCTTCTTGAAAAAAGAGTGATCGTAAAGAAGCTGATCTTAGTTGCTCCTGCCAAAGTACCTGAAAATCCTGATGATACGAGACAAGATCTTTACCATTTTGATTTACCCCACCAAGTGCCCAACTTAGCTGAAGAAATAGTTCTTTTTACATCTAACGATTTTCCACACCATCTCAAATCCTTGG
>CAYMKD010000446.1:0-2088 GCA_964390435.1 uncultured Pseudobdellovibrionaceae bacterium
ATAGATCCTTCTACTTCTCCTCCAGCCGCAAGGCCAGTAAATAGTCTGTCCGCTTCTCCTTTACTTTCCGTATTTACTAAAATCTTGCTTCTATTTTCACGTTCATTTACTTGACCCAGGACTTCTGGAACGTCATTTGCTATCAGCATAGTACCTGTACCTATAGTAAGGCAATATACATTATTTTATGGTCCTCTTTTTCGGACACGGAGAATTCATTACTCGCGATATATTTGAAACGCACTGCCTTCGCAAATTCTTCGCCGAATATTGATTTATAAAACATAAATGCTTCTTCCGCATTACCGTTGAAGTTAATCCTAGGAGTTATTGTTGACATACGCTAGATAATGTCAAATTAAAGTAATTTATTAATTTTTTGCTTTGCTCCATCAAATGGATGTAGAAATTATTTTAGTTGAGTTTGGGAAAAGTTAGTCGAATACATAGTGTTGACCACAATGGATATTGCTTTATTCGCCAGCTTTTCGAATCGCTTCAAGGTCAAGCTTTTTCATTGGCATAAACGCAGCGGTTACTGCCTCAGCTTTTTCAGGATCGCGCATATATTCATCCAAGATTCGTGGTGTTACTTGCCATGTGACACCAAATTTGTCCGTACACCATCCGCATTGTTCTGCCTCAGGAACAGCTGAAAGTTTTTCCCAGAAGTAGTCAATTTCTTCTTGTGTTTCACATTCAATAATGTAAGATGTTGCGCCATTAAGCTTGAATTGTTCAACAGGACCTCCGTTAAGAAACATAAAGCTAATTCCATCAAGGTCGCATTCAACTGTCATAACGGATCCTTTGGGTCTGCCTGAAACTTCTTCAGATGCCTTAGGGGACTTTGTAATGTCTCCTATTTTTGCGCTGTGATCACCAGGGGCTGAATTGAAAGTATTTATATAGTAATCTGCTGCCTCTTCACCGTTGTTGTTGGCGAACCAGATGCAGGTAATTAGTTTACTCATATTATTTAGTTGGTGAAAATTCTATTATCCACTCAATGCCATATTTATCTCGAAACATACCAGCGTATGAGTCCCAAGGACTGTCTCCCATTGGTCCTTCTACTTCTCCGCCAGCTGAAAGGTTAGTAAATAATCTTTCCGCCTCTTCTTTAGTTTCCGCATTTACCAAAATTTTGCTTCTATTTTCACGCTCATTTACCTTCCCCAAAACCTCCGGAACGTCATTGGCTATAAGCATAGTACCTGTACCGATAGGTAAAGAAATATACATTATTTTATTTTCTTCTTTTTCTGGAACGGGAAATTCGTCACTCGCGATATCTTTGAAACGCACAACCTTTGAGAACTCTCCGCCAAAAACAGATTTATAAAAAGTAAATGCTTCTTCAGCATTGCCATTGAAGTTAATCCAAGTATTTATTGTAGCCATATGTATATGATATCAGGTTAAAGTAATTTGATAAAGAGCTTTTATTTGGCTCCCTGTCCGTCGACTAATATAACCATAGATTTTAAAGCTATTTACCTTGCATTTCAAGACGTTAGATACATTAGTGAGCTTAAACAGAGATGGAATGAGATTAAAAAGCTACAGAGCAGAAAATCTGCACTATTTATCAGTTAGATTTAATTGCCAAGGAACACCATATTTATCAGAAATCCATCCGAATTTTTTACTAAAGCCATAATTATCTAGAGGCATCATAACACCACCACCCTCGGAAAGTTTTTGAAAAAGTGAGCCAATTTCATTTTCGTCCTCACAATTGACATAAATAGACATTGAAGGGGTGAAGGTAAAGTTATGTTCAAGAGTATTTTCGCTTGCCATATACTCTAGACCATCAAGTGTAAAGGTTACATGTTTAATTAACCCTTCTTTGCCACCTGGTTCATCTACTTTCCAATAGTCAATGTGTTTTATCTCTGAATTTTTAAAAAGCGAAGTGTAAAATTTTATCGCTTCCTCGGCTTTGCCGCATTGCTCCCCAACAAACATGAGAAATGTGGAAGTTTTTTGCATAAGGAAATTATATCAAAAAAACATATGATTGAAAAATCCGAAGAATTCCATAGAAAACCGAAGGATGCTCCCCGCACTCGAAGAAATCAG
>CAYMKD010000447.1:0-2085 GCA_964390435.1 uncultured Pseudobdellovibrionaceae bacterium
TTTCCACTATAATTGGGAGGGATGTTAAAGGGAGAAATTTTAGTTCCGTTTTGATCTTTGTAAATTGGACAAGCAGCGGTACTATCAAAAAGAACACTCCATCCATTATCAAAAAAAACTTCAATCTTAATCGTTCTATCTTGTTCTCGATTATAATAATCATTTATCTCTGCATTTTCTCCTCGAAACCAACTTTCACCAATAATATTATTTATGGCTCTTATGGTGTTGGACTTACCAGCGTTATTTGGGCCAACTATGGTAAGTATTCCTGTTGCAGGAAAGTTTAGAGTCAAGTTCTCTATAGATCTGAAGTTTTCAATGTGGATTTTATCAATCTTCATCTCATTAAATTATGCCTACTGAGATTGTACATCTAAAATGTTTCAGAAAATACATAGCAATAGATTTAGTTGTTTCGTTGTCGCAGAATATCCAATTTGCGACGACGAATTGTTTATAGTGTGACTTTTGAACATTATAGTGCTGGTTGAGATAGTTAGAACTACTCGTTTTTACTCAAAAACTATTGGATACTTTGATATAAAACGGTTAGATATTAGTGTATGTTCTCAGTTGCTCAAGTTGTGAAATTAGAATTTGAGACTCTAAATTTTGAGGGTTAAAGTATTTATATAAGTTCGAGCTAAGTTCCGTTAGGTGCACAAACAAAAAATACCGCTCTTTAGGGCGGTTTTTTTTGATCCAAATGATTCAGACGGGGAATCTCCTTGCGAATTAACATAATATTATTCATACAGTACCTACTTTATTACGCTAACAGCATAGGAAATCAGCTTGCTTTTGGTGCGTATTTGAGTATAATTGCCTCAATGCTTGAACCTGATCATATTTATAAACCTAGCGGTATCTATACCCCTCAAGACTTTGGAGGTTCTGCGCCTTTTTTTGATCCTGAGAAAAGATATGGGATGGTATTTAATGGACGTGAGATTCCTATTACTTCATTACAAACTGAAAGGCATGATGAGCATGAATTAGTGGTTCCGGTGGATGGAAATAGAAATGAACTGACTGCTAAGATTCCTGTTTGGAGTGTGACCGGGGCTATGGATCGAGGTTCTGTTTTTAAAGGAGTTATGAGACCAGCTCATTTACCTGATATTGATTTGATAGTTATGTGTCCGCAGCTGTTTAGTTTCCGTTATTATTTGGAGCATAGAGAGCGTTATTATGTTGGTATGAATAATGGTTTTCAGCCGGGATCACGGGGATTGGTTACAAGAGTGATGCAGATTAATGAAGATATACATCCAAATGATATTGATCTAGATTTTAATATAGATGGTATGGATGTGAAACGTCCATCAGTTGTTACATTCAGAGAACTCTAAAAAAGAAGACATATTTTCAGAAATTACTTTCATCAATAGCGGTCTTCTTTTTCTTTCAAGTTACGACTTCTCGTAAAACTTAGGCCGTAAGGCCGCAAGTTTTGCTTATCTGTCTTCTCGTGGACGAGCTTCGTTTACAACGAGTTTTCGGCCATTCATGTCAGAGTCGTTTAGTTCCTTGATTGCTGCTTCTGCTTCGTTGTCATTTTCCATTTCAACGAATCCGAAACCTCGTGAACGTCCAGTCATTTTGTCCATCAAAACGTCTGCGCGTAACACTGTTCCGTATTTTTCGAAAAGTTTTTTCAAATCATCAGAAGTTGTAGCCCAAGGAAGGGATCCTACGAATAATTATTTCATTAAATACTCACCACCTTTTCCAGTTACTAGTTTTTGTCTCTTACAGTTTATCTAACATTTCCAGTGAACCAGAAGGGTTATCTACTAAAGTACATATTAACTAACACTATAGGTAGTATAGCTTATCTTGAGCATAATGTCTAATAACCAGTTTGGGTTTGGTATAAGTTAAAACTTCCAATTCAGAGTAAAAAATGAGGTTATGAATGACCAATTAGAGAGCATAAAAATGAATGATGTGAAATTGAGTTTGAGGCAAATGAGCAGAATAATTGACCAGCAGATCTGCCATTTATTATTGTGTGGGCTGACAGTTATTGTAACAACCTTTGTAAAAAGGAAAAAAAGTATGTTTGAAATAACTAATATT
>CAYMKD010000448.1:0-2056 GCA_964390435.1 uncultured Pseudobdellovibrionaceae bacterium
GTTATATTTTTCAAGCTTCCTATGCGCATAGCCGTGGGCACTTCTTTAGCTATTATTGCTGCTAACTCACTTTTTGGTTTTACAGTGAGTGCTTTGCAGGGCACAGTTCAAGGATGGCCTCTTTTATTTCAAATCAGCTTTTTAGGAGTTATTGGAATATTTTTTGGACAAAAGCTAGCAGCAAAAATTGATGAAAAAAAACTAAAGCAAGCCTTTGGTTATTTTGTACTTATTGTTGGTTCTCTTATCATGATAGATCAATTGAGAAGAGTTTTTTAAAAAAGGAATAATCGCATGTCAAAAACATCTTATAAAGTATTAATTCTTGGTGCTGGTTCTGGTGGAATCTCTGTTGCAGCAAAACTCAATCACGAATTAGATGAAGGCTCTATTGCTGTAGTTGATCCTTCTGAAAATCACTACTATCAGCCACTCTGGACCCTTGCCGGTGCGGGAATTGTAGATAAAAAGGTAACTGAGAAGAAACAAAAGGATGTTATTCCTGATGGTGTGGATTGGATTAAAGAAAAAGTTATTTCGATTGATGCAGATGAAAAAAAGGTGAAACTCACCAGCGATATTACTTTAGAATATGAATTTTTAGTTGTAGCAACAGGATTAAAATTAAATTGGGATAAAATAGAGGGGTTAGGAGATCATTTAGGTAAAGATGGAATTTGCAGCATCTATCAATATGATCAAGTCGACCAAGCTGCAGATATGATTCAAAATTTTAAAGGTGGTAATGCAATTTTTATAATGCCTCCAGTGCCAATTAAGTGTGCGGGAGCTCCACAAAAAATTATGTATTTAGCCGACAATATTTTTAGAAATAAGGGTGTCAGAGAAAAATCAAAAATAATATTCGCAAATGCTGGTAAAGCCATGTTTGGAGTTCCTGTTTTTTCTCAAGCTCTTGATGCAATTGTAAAAGAAAAAGACATTGAACCTAAATTTTCCCATCGACTAACCGGAGTTGATGCTAAAAATAAAGAAGCTTTTTTTGATGTCACAGATGCTCAAGGGAAAGTAAGTAAAGAGAAATTGAAGTATGATCTTTTGCATGTAGTGCCAACGATGTCGGCTCATGATTTTATTTCTCAAAGTTCTTTAGCTTTTCAAGATGGAGATCAAAAAGGTTGGTTGGCTGTTGATAAATTCACTTTGCAACATACAAAATATCCAAATATTTTTGGCGTTGGTGATGTAACAGGAGTGCCTAACTCAAAAACAGGTGCGGCTATTAGAAAGCAATATCCAGTGGTGGCTAAAAATATACTGTCTGTTATGAGTGGTGACGAGCCCGAAGAAAAATATGATGGTTATTCGTCTTGTCCACTTATTACTGAGATTGGTAAAGTCATGTTAGCTGAGTTTGGTTATGGCGGTAAGCTTATGCCAAGCTTTCCATTAAATCCTGCTGTACCCAGAAGAAGTATGTGGTTTTTAAAGAAAGATTTTTTACCAAAACTCTATTGGTATGGAATGCTTAAAGGCTGGATGTAATTTTCTATTGGATCAATTGCTTACGCAACTTTGACAGTAATTTTAGGGTTAAGTCTATGCAAGAGATCTAAAAGTCTATCAATTGTAAACTGTTTATGATGATAGTGAAGGATTTCGCTAACTCTGCTTTCGGTAATATTAAGACGCCTAGCCAGCTCTTTTTGAGAGATGCCCTCTTTTTGATGATAACTTATAAAGTGAGAGCATAGTTCATATTTTATTTTTTCTACGGGGCCAGCATTTTTTGACAATAGATGAGTTGCAAGCCCGTGTTTCATTTGCTTCTCTGCTTCTTTTAGGATTTGAGCTGAGGGCCAATCCTTGGGGGCTTTTAAACTTACTTTTGTGGGTTTTCTAATTGGCTTTTTCATTTTGACCTTCGATAAGCGTTTCTAATCCCGAGATAGTTTTTGTTAGGCGGAATAACAAGTATAAGTCTGTATCTTTTTTCTTCATAAAATCCGTCCACTTCATAAAACTCATATTCATTTACTACTGAGCTTAAAGTCGCTACCCAGTCATGAATATTATCAATTATGCTCAATAAAAT
>CAYMKD010000449.1:0-2043 GCA_964390435.1 uncultured Pseudobdellovibrionaceae bacterium
CTCACAAAAATCACGGATAGAGCGAGACATCCTGGAAAGCTCCGTAGATAAAACAAGATTTACCTTACCAAGTTTTACATCTGCGAGTAGGCGCTGAAACTCAGGTCGGTTCATATCCTTTGCAGATCTTCCTTCATCAACATAAATATCCGCTATGACACCCCAGCTAGAATCACGAAGGTTCTGACTCTTTACGTGCCTTCTGTGGACCTCTGAAGACTACATACACGGGGGTCCCAAAAGCTAATTCGATGGGACTCCTTTAACGTGTTTGGGGTTCCCGACCCCAGGGGGGTATAGAGGTAAATATTACAAGTTTTTGAATGTGATCTTCCCTTCAAGAGAACCGCTACAGAATGGAGAGCACCGTTACTGGAGGCTGTGGACCTGGGCGTGACTCTATGGCTGGGACTTTTGGGGCGGATGTCAACCTTGGTTAAATATAAAAATTACATGGAAGAATTTCTCTATTTATGAAAGCTCTTTATTTTGATATAGCGTGTCGGTTTCTAAATTATAGATACTAAAGAATTAAACTAAAGTCCAAAAGGGGTTCTTATGACTAGATTATGTGTTTTAGCTGCACTGCTTTTCTCAGCATCAACGGTTTTTGCTGGGTTCCCTCCACGAACCGAGTGTTCCAACTTAAACGCCACTATCAAAATTGATTTGAGCGAACAGTCTGTATCAATTTTAACAACTATGTACCCGGAAGCAACTTACGAAAATTTAGATCTTTCTGAGTTGAATTTATCAGAGGGTTTAGTGCAAGAAATGCCTGAGCAACAACGTGGCAAAACCAAAAGAACCGTAAGTTTCAAAGAAATTTCTTTGTCTAAAAAAGATGGTTCAGGGATGCCAGATGCTTATAACCGCTTGGCTGAAACAAACGGGTCTCTAGTTGATTACTTTATTTGTAGTACAAGCCTTGCTTGGATGTAATAGCTAGCAAAAAACTTATAAGACCCAAGGATTAAACCCTTGGGTCTTTTTATTTATACTAAAAACTCACTCCTAAACTAATCCCCCATAATATACTGGCATTTGAGTGAATGGCGTATAGATCAAGAAGTGGTGCTTTGAAATCATATGAGATTTTCAACCCGTAGCCCTCATTGCTACCAGATACAGTTTTTTTGGGAACAGGTCAAAGTCTTTGTACTTTTCTGATTATATTAATTGAAATGTCTTGAGGTGAAAAGCAATGAGCAATAGCAAGTTAGTATGGTCAGATGAAGAGGGCGACTTAAGAAAAAAATCAAAAGAAAAAAAACCAGCAACTTCCTTGGTTGATGAAAGTCGTCTTGAGCTAAAGCTAAGACGATTAACCTCTGGAAAGGGCCGCACCGTTATTGAAATAACAGGACTTCCTAATAATAAAGCTTGGTGTGAGGCTCTAGCCAAAGACCTTAAAAAATCTCTCGGAGTTGGTGGAACTTATAAAATGAATTACATAGAAATTCATGGCGAAAAAATTGAAAAGGTTATGGATCTTCTTACCGCCAAGTCACTTAAGTGGAAAAAAACAGGTGGATAATGTGACAGCCTTTCATGTAGAAATTATGTCTTTAATTACATATAGAACTTAGATTCAAATATATCTTACGCCAATTCAAAATACAGAAAGTTTGTAGTTAAATTAACTTTATAGCCCCTTACAATTTTGCTATTCGCAGGCAAACAACCAACAAGGGGGATTTTATGCTCGCACGATTTTTAATTCTAACATCTTTGCTTTTGGGCTCAACAGCTTTTGCTGAAAGTTCTTCCTGGCTATGCTGGGGAGAGAATAAGTATATGAGCGTTTGGTTTCAAGAGCATACCTTTTCTGATAGCCGTAGAGTTCATAGCACTGTAACAGCAGATTTAAATGTTTTTTGGAATCGAGATATGGTCAGCAACTTATCTTTTTATGACAATGTATTAAAAAAAGTGATGCTGCCCAAATCTGATCGAGCAGATAATAGAAGTTACTCTGAAATGTATTCTTCTAAAAATGAGTACACAGGTGATGAATTCTATTTAACAATTACCTCTAAATAC
>CAYMKD010000450.1:0-2034 GCA_964390435.1 uncultured Pseudobdellovibrionaceae bacterium
ACGCTTGCTAAAGAAGTTACTCAGACTGCCATGCAAGATGGTTCTCAAACTGAAACTACTGTTGATAACGTTCCTTTGGTGCTGAGCCTTAAAAAAGCTGAAGGGACACCTAGGGCCAAAGCGTAAACAAATCAAAGATATTTATTAGCTTGGAGAAGGTTTTTGATGGGTTTTTTGTAAGATAAGAGATGAGGGAGATAAGGCCCAAATATCCACTCATGACCATAGCCGCTATTATTCCTAGGAGTATTAATCCGCTGGGTGCATATGTAGTAATCACGTAATACAGAGCTACACATAGTATCAAGCTACCGATTCCAAGCAATGCGTAACTTTTCTTATTATTCATTGTATTTAATTATACATTAGCTGCTAACACTTTACAGAGAGGGTACAATCTGGTACACTTTATCGGTAACTTTTCTCAACAGTAAAACGAATAGAAGAGAGTATGAGTAAAAAAGCAGTTATTGCCACTGGTGGCAAACAATATATCGTACGCGAAGGCGAGACCTTGGAAGTCGAGCGGCTTAAAGATGCCAAAGACAAGCTAACCTTTAATCCACTACTGGTAATCGAGGGTGATACAGTAAGCGTGGGGACGCCTGAAGTGACAGGTGCAACCGTCACCGCCAAAGTTTTAGAGGAAGTAAAAGCCGATAAAGTAACCTCTATTCGTTATAAGTCTAAAAAACGTGTGAAAAAAGTACGTGGTCACCGACAAGTACTTACCCGCATTTCTGTTGATAAAATCTCTTTAAAATAATTCCTTACACGTTGCTTCCGGTCCGTGAAAATGCTACGCTTGAGGAGTGAAAAGCTTTTCGGGTATGAGGCAAATAATAGCAGTTTTAAACCAAAAGGGCGGCGTTGGCAAAACAACCAGCACCATTAATACGGCAGCCTATTTAGCTAAAATGGGACGTTCTGTTTTGGTAGTGGATCTTGATCCGCAAGGGAATGCTACGAGCGGTCTGGGACTGGCAAAAAATAATGATATAACGACGTATGATGTATTACTGAATGGAGCCTTGCTTGGGCAGGCCATTAAAGAGGTTAGTAGTAGTGACATAGCCCTTATACCGGCAAATGCTGAGCTAGCAGGCGCTGAGGTAGAGCTGGTATCTCAGGCTAATCGTGAAACCCGATTGAAAGATGCGCTGGCGCATGCTTCTTATGATTATATTTTGATTGATTGCCCTCCGTCACTAGGCTTGCTAAGTATTAATGCCTTAACTGCTGCTGACTCGGTGCTTATCCCCGTGCAAGCCGAATATTATGCTCTGGAAGGCTTGACCCAGCTTCTTTCTACCGTGCAGCGTGTCAGAGAGGGTCTCAACCCAGAGCTGGAACTGTTGGGTGTAGTGGTAACCATGTATGATAGCCGCACCTCATTATCAGATAATGTTTATAAAGAGCTACAAAAACACTTCGGCCAGAAGTTATTTAAAACAGTCATTCCAAGGAATGTTCGCTTGGCTGAGGCTCCAAGTCACGGTAAGACCATTTTAGAGCACGATAAATGGTCACGAGGAGCTCGGTCATATAAAGCACTGGCAAAGGAGATAGACAAACATGGCAACTAAATCTGGCCTCGGTAAGGGTCTTGAAGCCTTAATACCAAAAGAATTTGATAATACATTACTACAAAGTTCGGAGAAAGTTCAAACAGTGCCTTTGGATGGGGTTAGTCCCAACCCGGAACAGCCGCGTAAGCACTTTGATGAAGGGGCATTGCAAGAGTTGGCGGCCTCGATCAAATCGCACGGAATCGTGCAGCCACTTGTGGTAACAGCAAGTGGAGGAACATACCGAATTGTAGCGGGCGAACGTCGTTGGCGAGCAGCTAGATTGGCTGGCTTAACAAAAGTACCCGTTATTGTTCGATCATTGAAGCAGCTTGAAGAGCTCGAGATTGCGATTATTGAAAACGTACAGCGCGTGGACTTGTCACCCCTAGAACAAGCACTTTCTATTGAGCGTTTGCATGACCAATTCAGTTTAAGTTACGGAGATATTGCCCAAAAGTTAGGT
>CAYMKD010000451.1:0-2010 GCA_964390435.1 uncultured Pseudobdellovibrionaceae bacterium
ATTGCTCTTACAGCATGCCCTGATAACGATCCAGATCAACAAAATGGTGTTGTCGCACTTACGCCAACAACAGATTGTATAGAAACTTATCAACAAGCTCCTCCACAGAATGGGCAACAACCTTATGGACAACAGCAGCCCTACGGTGGTCAACCGCAATATGGTCAGCCACAAGCTTATGCACAAGCTCAATATGGCCAACAACCCTATGGACAAATGAACCAGCAGGTTTGTAATCCAATTTACTCTCAATACCAACAGTATGGATTTAATCCTTACAACCAAGCTCAGTATGGAAATTTAAATCAGGGATTTTGCGGTTGCCCAGCTGGACAAATTCCAGTTTACAACAACCAGTGGGGTCTTGGCTGTATTCAGCAACAAGCAGGAGGTTTCAACTATGGGGCTGGTGGGTATATGTCTTTTGGTTGGAACAACAATGGTTGGGTAAATCAAGGTCAAGTGGCTTTTCAAGGCACGGCCTCAAGTTGTTACTCAAACGCTCTTTACGCTTGTGATGCAAGAAATGCCTACTCATGTGGAGCCGGAGCTTATTGCCAAGCTCAAAGTGGTAGCGGCATCGGTATTTGCGTAAGACAATAAAACTCGCACTCAATATTCCGCGAAGCATTAAAATAAGGTGCCAGGCACCTTTTCCATAAACGATGCGTTAAGCACTTAATGCCTTGTTTACGTAAAAGGTGCCTGGCACCAGAGTTCATGTTATTTGCTATAAGCATGACAACACAAAATCCACTCCTTACAAAGTCCACCTATCGTGATGAAGCCACCCCCTTTGCCTCTATCAAACGTGAGCACTACTTACCGGCGATTGAAAAGGGTTTAGAATTAGCTCGGCAAAATATTGCTGCTATTAAAAAACAAGCTCCTAGTTTTGAAAATACTATTTTGGCTTTAGAAAATGCCTCTGAAGAGCTTGATCATGCTGCTGGGGTTTACTTTAATTTATTTAGCGCTGAGGCTGATAGCGAAACTCAAAAGCTAGCCATGGAGATCTCTCCAAAGCTAGCTGAGTACGGCAGTGATGTAAGCCTTGATGGCGAGCTCTTTGCTAAAATTAAATCTGTCTATGACCAAAAAGACAGCCTGGGTCTTTCTCCTCAAGATCTCCGCCTCCTCGACAAAGTCTACAAAGACTTTGTTCGCAATGGCGCCCTTCTCCCAGAAGAAAAAAAATCACAACTTCGCGCTATTGATCAAGAAATGTCTGTGCTCGGCCCTCAGTTTTCTGAGAATGTACTGAAAGCTACAAATGAGTTTTTACTAATCATTGATAATAAAAAAGATTTAGAAGGCCTGCCTGAAAATGCCATTGAAGCCGCAGCAGTCGATGCCAAAGAAAAAGGGCATGAAGGCAAATGGGCTTTTTCTCTCCAAATCACAAGCTATTTACCTTTCATGCAATATGCAAAAAACCGTAGCTTGCGCGAAAAAATCTATCTCGCTTTTGGTTCAAGAGCTTTTGGCGGCAAGTATGACAATCAAGAACTCGTCCTTAAAATTATCTCTCTACGCCGACAAAGAGCTGAGCTCTTAGGCTTTAAAAACCATGCTCACTTTGTTCTTGAAGAGCGCATGGCAAGCAATCCAGAAACTGTTATGCAGTTTTTAGATCAACTTTTAGAACCTTCTAAAAAAGCCGCTGAAAAAGATATTGCAGAGCTTAAAGCCTTAATGAAATCTGATATTGGTCAAGACGATTTGCAGGGCTGGGATGTGGCTTACTACAGTGAAAAATTAAAAGAGCAAAAATATAATTTTAATGATGAAGTTCTGCGCCCTTACTTTAAATTAGAAAATGCCATCCAAGGAGTTTTTGATGTAGCTGAAAAACTCTACGGCATTAAGTTTAAGCCCGTAACTGATGTTCCAGTTTATCATCCCGAAGTAAAAACTTTTGAAGTGCATGATACTAAAACCAATGATTATATTGGTTTGTTTTATATGGATTTCTTTCCGCGTGAAACTAAAAAAAATGGTGCTTGGGCC
>CAYMKD010000452.1:0-1991 GCA_964390435.1 uncultured Pseudobdellovibrionaceae bacterium
CTTTACAAACTGAAGGGCCTGTCATTATAGAAGCTGTTGTAGATCCCTTTGAGCCTCCTATGCCAGCCAAAATTGGAATTAAACAAGCAAAAAATTTTAGTAAATCTCTAATGAAAGGAACTCCTAATTCGGGCAAGCAAATAAAAAATATCTTAACAGAAAGAGCTCGGGAAATGATTTAAGAAATTTTTAGATAGGAGTATTTAGTGGAGTCGATTAAAATGAGTATTGAAAAATATATCGACAGAGCTTTAAAAATTTCAGAAAATAAAGCCAGTAGAAGATTAGCTAAAATGATGAAGTCTTCTGATCGAAAAATTTCAGTTGAGATTCCGCTAGAGCGATCTGATGGTCAAATAGAGATTTATAAAGGTTTTCGTGTTCAGCATAATGACAGTAGGGGACCATTTAAAGGTGGTTTGCGTTATCATCCAAAAATGAATTTAGAAGATTTTGAAGCTTTAGCTTCATTAATGACATGGAAATGTGCCTTGTTAGATATTCCATTCGGTGGAGCTAAAGGAGGAGTAAATGTAGATCCTCATAGTCTTAGTGAGCGTGAATTTGAGATTATTACCAAAAGATTCACGCAAAAGCTTGATAAAATTATTGGTCCAGATACGGATATTCCGGCTCCTGATATGGGATCAGGAGAAAAGGAAATGGGCTGGTTTTTTGAGCAATACTCAAAAGCCAACGGATATAAACCAGCAGTTGTCACTGGTAAAAGTCCACAAATCGGTGGAATAGAGGGGCGGGTAGAAGCCACTGGCTATGGTTTGGCTCTCGTTACAGAATGGGCAGCACAAGAGCATGCTTTTAATTTGGAAGAGTCATCTATAGCGATACAAGGATTTGGAAAAGTAGGAAGAAATTTAGCTAAAAATATTTTTAGAAAAGGCGGTAAAGTAATTGCTGTTTCTAATAAAGAGTGTGGGCTTTATAAAAAAGATGGATTACATATAGAAAATTTAATTAAGCAAGTGGAAAAAATTGAAAAAGAAAAAGGACATTGTATTTTTAATGAAGTTCAAAGTTCATTTCCACAAACTGAAGAAATTACGAATGCTAAGTTATTAAAGCTTCCCGTAGACATTTTGATTCCGGCTGCAATAGAAAATACAATAACTAAAGAAAATGCCTCTCAGATTCAAGCAAAACTGATTATAGAGGGCGCAAATATTCCTATTTCTTATGAAGCGGATGAAATTTTAAATAAAATGAGCATACCAATTATACCTGATATTATGGCAAATGCAGGAGGAGTTATTGTTTCCTATCTGGAGTGGTCACAAAATCATCAACGTTATCAATGGGTAAAGTCTAGAGTTTTAGAAGAGTTAGAAAAAATGCTAAAAACAGCTTGGGATTTGGTAATACAGAAAAAGAAAAAGGATAATATTACGTATCGTGAGGCAGCATATATTATTGCCATTGAGAGAGTTAAGACTGCTATTTTAATGCGCGGTTTACATTAGGAAGAGGAGTGTTTATGAATAAATTAAAGGTGTTAATTACAGGAATTTCAGGACTTATTGGTTCAGCTGTTGCAGAAAAATTAAAAAATAAATATGAAATCATAGGGATTGATTTAAAGCCAGATGATAACTCGAAAGAATATTCAGTGTACTCATGTGATCTTACTTCAAGACAGAGCATTGCAAGTAGTTTGCAGAAAATAAAAAAAAATCATGGAGATCATTTTGCGAGTGTAATTCACTTAGCTGCTTATTATGACTTTTCAGGGGAGCCTAGCGAGTTATATGAAAAATTGACTATTCATGGATCTCAGCATTTATTGCAGGAGTTAAATCGTTATTTTACTGTAGAACAATTTATATTCTCAAGCACTCTCTTAGTCATGAAACCCACCAAGCCAGATGAAGTCAGAATTTCTGAAGAGTCGCCGACCGAAACGGAATGGGATTATCCTGAGTCTAAATTAAGAGCGGAACAGTATATTAAAAATGAAAAAGGAAAAATTCCTTGTG
>CAYMKD010000453.1:0-1990 GCA_964390435.1 uncultured Pseudobdellovibrionaceae bacterium
AAAAGAAGCTTTGAAGTTCAAACTACACTCTGAAAAAAGTCCACCGAACCGCTAGCCGTTAACAGCTTTCTTATGTTTAACAATGTTTCCGTTAGTAAAAAACTTTGATCGCTCATTCAATAGTTCAGTCATAGTTACGTTTTTCCCAAAAATAACGAGTAATTCGGATTCGTTAAAAAATGACTTATAGTCGTTGTCGGATTTGCTTCGATTGCATGTCTGACAAAGTGGAATTGCATTGTTGATAAGGTATCCATCACAATGCCTCATGATAAAACAACCACCTTCGTTTTTACTGAAAATGAAATGGTCGATGTCCATGCCATTTTCTTTGTTTCCACATTTTGCACAGCTGTTACCGAAGGCCTCCAGCAAATAAAGACAAAATGTTTTTCTATAATAACTTTCTTTAGGATTTCCTCTGCGATAGTCATCTCGCTCAATAATATAATCGTCTCGATTGGCACTGGGCGCGAGCGTAGCAATCGCCTTTTGGTGGTTCCTACGCTGTCGAATATTTGCAATTAGATTCCCGATTTTTCTAAGGATGAGAAGTAGAACGATTGTCCCTACACCCCAAATGACAACTTTTGCATTTACCGTGTTTAACAAATTAAAAGCAACCCGAGCGATGGGTCTAAACACTTTGAAAAATAGTCTGGTGTTTCCAGCGACTACACCAATAACAATTAAAAATCCAATTACTTTCATTCGTCGTTTTTTTCTAAACATAACCACCTACTTTTTTGCCGAGTGTATCGGAACACTTGGATCAGGGTTAATGAATGTCTCTGCGCCAGACAGCGCGCTTTGGAGTTGGTAAAATTAGTACAGCTACCCGCACTTAGACATTGATCTTGAATCCGATTTTCTCTCTTACCAATCCCTCATTGACCATCGGTCGTCTTCGCATACCACGGTACATGTAGGCGTCTTTAGCTCATCAGAGCTGCTTTTATAGACGATAATTATATGCAATGAGTGATGAAGTTAAAATAGGTCCAGTCTTAAAACATCTTATGAAAAATAAGAAAATGACGTTCAAGAAATTGAGCCATGTTTCTGGCGTACCAATTTCAACCATAAAAACATGGAGCGCTGGTGTTGAGCCCAAACCGTTGTCTCACGCTCGAAAGGTCGCGCGATCTTTAGACGTTTCTGTTGAGTATCTTGTGTTTGGTGAATCTTCGGTACAGGCTCCGACCATGAGTGAATTATTAACAACACAATTATTCAGTGGGTGGTGCAAGGTTACATTTGGCTGATTGGTATAAGAATAATACCTATCTTCTGCAACAGTGTTGCCTTCACAGCTCCATCAAAATGACAGAAAAATACGTCAATCAAAAATCAAGTCAACTACTCAAGGCATTTGAAGACTGAAGTTATACTGTACTTGGACTTGCTGGCGTAAAAGAATTGAAAAAAACAGAAACTTCATCTCCAGTAAGTTCTTCTTTACTGTGTAACTCTTCAGCGATTTGTTTGATCACTGGCTTATAGGAATCCAGCTTTTTATAACACCACCGAATTTTATCATCTATGAATGCTCTAATCAGAGGACTCTCAATGAAATTTATAGTACCCGGTTTTTTAGTAGTAAGAGCCTCGATATAATTTCTTAACTCGTGGTCATATTCCAACAACTGTTCTGCCATTTCAATCGCGCCTGTTAAATCGGGATGATATTGGGCAATAGTGAACTTGTCGGATATTAACATTTCGCCGACAAATCCAGATAAAGAAATTCTGATTTCTCGCATTGCCTCTTGCGGATTGGTCACTAAGCGCTCTGGTGGCTCCGTTGACATAACACCACGATATTTGTCAGTTCCTTTGATTGAAATTCTTTTTATTTTTAAACCGCAAATTAGTGCCATAATAGCATGACAAGTCTCATGGTAAGCGGTTTTCAATTTCTCCTGATCCACGCCGTAACCTCTATCCATCAATTATTGATAAACGCATAAATATAGACGCATAGATAAAA
>CAYMKD010000454.1:0-1986 GCA_964390435.1 uncultured Pseudobdellovibrionaceae bacterium
AGTGGTACAAACTCTTCAACAATAACTGGCGGCACCTGATTTCTTTCGTCCTCAGTAAAAATAAATAGTTTCACAGTTCAAGGCTTTACAGCCTCTCTAAGATACCAGTTTTAATTTCGTGCACGGTACTGCAAAAAAGTCATGACTTTTTTGCAGTACCGTGCAATACTCAGATCATATGAAAAGATCAATAAAAAAGAACCTGCAGAAAGACTTAGACTCTAAGATTGTTCTACTTTCAGGCCCTAGACAGGTTGGCAAAACGACCCTCTCAAAAGAGCTTTTTACTAATTATGAATACCTTAATTTTGACGATTCTGAGCATAGAAAAATTATTGCTGATAGGTCTTGGAATCGAAAAACTGATTTAGTCATTTTTGATGAGCTTCACAAAAAAACCAAATGGAAATCTTGGATTAAGGGGATTTACGACACGGAGGGCTTAAGACCAAGAATTTTAGTCACTGGATCAGCGAGGTTAGATATCCTAAAAAAAGGAGGAGACTCCCTTGCTGGTAGGCACTTTCATTTGAGACTGCATCCTTTTAGTGTTGCTGAGCTAAAAGGTCAAATACCGGCAGAAAAGTGTTTGGATAATCTGATGCGTTTTGGTGGTTTCCCAGAACCATTTTTAAGTGGCTCTGAAGAGTTTTGTAAACGATGGCGCTCTACTCATATTGATAGAATTTTAAAAGAAGACCTTCTTGAAATAGAAAACGTAAGGAACATTAAACTTATTGAGATACTAACAGATTTATTAGCTGAGCGAGTTGGCTCTCCCGTGAGTTATAGCTCTTTAGCTCGTGACCTTGAAATTTCACCCCATACTGTAAAAAAATGGATTGGTATTCTTGAATCTCTCTACGTTATCTTTGTGGTGCCTCCATTTTCAAAAAATATTGCTCGTGCTCTTTTAAAAGAGCCCAAAATATACTTTTACGATACGGCACGAGTGAAGAATGAGCCAGGATTGCGGTTTGAGAATATTGTAGCGAATGGTCTTATCAGGAAAATTCACCTTGGTCAGGATTTAAAAGGCGAAAAATCTCAATTACATTACATAAGAGATAAAGAAAAAAGGGAGGTTGATTTTTTAACAGTTATAGACAAAAAAATTATTGATTTAGTTGAAGTTAAATACAGCGAAGATCAACTTTCTCAAAACCTAAAATATTTTGCTGATAGATTAAAGCCGCAATTACCTGTTCAAGTTGTCATGAACTTAAAAAGAGAATTATCAAAAAATTCTATTCCCATAAGAAAAGGGGCCGATTGGTTGAGTGAGCAAGATGTGCATTTCACCTAAAGTAGCCTGAGTCTTAAAAAGAAGACTCAGGCTGTAGGTATCAGGTCGCGAGTGACCTAAAAAATTAAATCATATAAAAATTATCCAATCATTTTCAGTGCTAATTGCGGTGTTTGATTCGCTTGCGCCAACACTGAAGTCGCTGCACTTAATAAAATATTATTGCGCACACTCTCTGAAGTAGAAGCCGCAATATCTGTATCGCGAATTCGTGAGTTAGCCGCTGATAAATTTTCATGCATCACACCTAAATTATCTATAGTTGAGTTGAGACGGTTTTGAAGAGCACCAAGATTGGCTCGAAAACCGTTAACTGTTGTTTGTGCTGTATCAAGTAAAGACAGAGCTTCTTGAGCACCTTCTTTAGTAGTAAAATCAAGGCCATCTAGATCTAATGATTCCGGCAAGGCATTAGCAAGACTTGAATCAAAAGAAATTCTATCTTCGCTGGCAATGTTATTAACGCCAACTTGATAGTCAAAAGTTTCACCAGTTCCATCAAGCAAATTAGTCTTTCCATATCTTGTTGTTCGAGCAATGCGCTCCATCTCACTTTTCATTTGTACGACTTCTTTATTAATAAAACCTCTTTCTGATTCACCAACTGTATCTGAAGAAGCTTGAATACCTAATTCACGAAGTCGAGTCATAATATTACTAATTTCATTAAGTCCACCCTC
>CAYMKD010000455.1:0-1986 GCA_964390435.1 uncultured Pseudobdellovibrionaceae bacterium
GAAGACCCTATTCGGATTTTAAGATCTTTACGACTCTCTCATAAACTCAACTTTACAATTGAACCTGAGCTTCGCAGTGAAATGCTCGCTCATGCATCTGAGCTACAAAAAAGTGTTCTACCCAGAAAGCGCGAGGAATTTTTAAAACTCTTGCGCCTTTCCGACCCCGTAAGAGCATGGCGTGAGATGCACGACTTAGGTATCTTGCAAGCCATTTTGCCAAGTCTTGTGCCCATTTATCAAAATGTTGAGCAGCTAGAAATTTTTGAAACCTACTTGCAACGCCTCTCAGAACTTGTTCTTAACCCCTCTGATCCGGCAGAACTCTTTAGCGCTCTCCTTCTTGCTTATGTCCGCGCTCGTTATGGTGAAGCTCCTATCGATATGAAACTCTATCTAGAAATAGAAGAGGATAAAGATCTTCAAAAACTCATGCGCTTAGAGCTAGGTATGTTTAATCTTGAACAATCTTTATTCTTAAAATCTTTAGAGCTACAATCTCAATTGATCAATATTGAAAGATTTAAACGAAAAGGGCCAAAACGAAGAAGTTCTTTTTTGAAACAAGATTCCTTAGATTTTGCTCTGAGAGTGTGCTTATTTGAATATCAACTTACGGCTCAAGGCCAACTCTTTTGGCATGAGCAATTAGTAACATTATCTAACGAACCAAAAGCTTAAACTTTGTCTTTTTGCTTTTGCTCTGTTTTTTGAGTAGATGAGTCTTTCTCTGAATCATGCAAACGAGCGTTTGCAGATGTGTCTGTCACATCTATAGAGTCATCGTTAAGACCTTTTTTGAAACTGCGAATGGCTTCGCCTAAAGACTTACCAAGAGTTGGTAACCGAGATGGTCCAAAAATAACCAGTACAATCACCATGATGATTAAAAAGTGCCAAATGCTAAATGCGCCCATAAAAACTCCCCTTGGGCTACAAGATGTAGCCCACAAAAAGGCTATAATCAATGGCTAGTTCGTCATTTCCTTAACTGCAGACACAATAGAACTCGTCCCAATACCATGCTTTTTATACAAATCCTTTGCAGTATAAGCACTCTGTCCGTACTGGCCATGCACTCCTAAAGACTTAATTTTAGGCATCTGACCTGCCAAAGATAAACTATGATTTAAAATCGCACCAAATCCACCAATAAGCTGGTGATCCTCAACTGTTACAATACGATTTTGACATTTTTTTAATAATGGCAAAAACGTTTCTAGATCAATATGATTTAAACATGACGGGTTCACAAGAATGGTATTTATATTTTGACTTCCTAGTTGCTCCGCAGCTTCTAAGGCCTGTGGCATCATAGATCCTGCTGCTGCAATGAGTACAGACGGCTGACTCGCAGCGCCAGTTTCTTTGATTACCTGTGCTTTACCTAACTTAAAATCTTTGAATTCATAGTTAAGCGGAAAGTTCTCTCTTCCTAAAAAGAAAATATAGCTATCTGGAACTTCGCCTTTTTGCTTTGCATGATAAAAAGTCTCTACCGCTTGCATAAATAAAGCTTCAGCTTCATCCGCACATGTGAGAGCAAAAACTTGAGTTTTTGGAATGGATGCCACCATTGATAAATAACTCAGTGCTTGATGTGAAGCCCCATCAGCTGCATCTTGAAATCCGGTATGAGAAAAAACCGCAATCACTGGAGCTAACGAAAGCCCCGACATAATCATAGGCAATGCCCCTTTCGTCACACCAAATTGTGCAAAGGTATCAACCACAGGCACAAAACCTTGTTTTGAAAACCCGGCAGCCACAGAAATCATATTGGCTTCAGCTACACCCACATCAAAAGAAAATTGTGGGAACTCTTTTCGAAAGCCTGCAACTCCCGTAGATCCTGGTAAATCCGAAGTAATAGAAACTAAGGGAATATCTTGTTTGCGAGCTTGAATCATCGCTTTACTAATTCCTGCTTGAATTTTATCTGTCTTTTGTGCCGAAGGTTTCGCCGAAGCTTTAGCTTTGTTTTCT
>CAYMKD010000456.1:0-1983 GCA_964390435.1 uncultured Pseudobdellovibrionaceae bacterium
GCTCTGGCAGTGGGTCTAAAATATAATTCACCAAGTTTATTATCTTGGGAATATTCAATTTCGGAGTTGTTGATTTTAATGTCGCGGATTCTGTCGCCAACAAGCTTAATTCTGTTTAGATCGGTTCTGGAAATTTCTGCGGTAAATTCTTCACCATCCTCAATATTTAAATTCTGTGCAGCGTAAGAATCAAAAGAGATGTTAATAACAAATAGAATTACGCTCGATAAACCTAAGATGATCCTTGGAATAAATTTTAAATTATTTTGCTTCATCAACAACCTCCTCTTTTGCTTTTGGATCAACTTCATGAAAATCTACAACTAAAGGCTTAAAGCCTTCATATGCGTAAGTAATAGAGTATGATTTAACCTCTTCGTTCATCATTTCTTTCCCAAGGTATGTCGAAAGATCACCCGTAACGACAACAGTTGTATCGCCAGTTACCTGTATTGATTTTGGAAAATAGAATGTTGTGATTCTGCGCTTGATGACATCTTCAGCATTTCTACTAAGTTCATGTTTTAACTGACCATAAAAACTTGGATGGGTGATTTTTAATACTGACCTGGTCGCATAATCAGTGTTTGAAGGAGTAATATTTAGCATCAAACCAATCACATCCCTTGTAACTGCCTCAAGATATGCCGGCGACATTTTTTTGTTACTGATAGCAGTCTCTTTATCCAAACCATTCGGGATCAAAATCATCTCTCTGGTTGAGAACAAGCTAGTAACAGCAAGAATTGTGTTTGAAACGATCAACAAAGCACAAGTTGCGGCTAAAATGTTTCTTTGTTTTAGAATTAAATTAAGACTCAGCAGTGATTTTTCTTTATTCATACTACCCCAAATAATTTCTTATTGAGGAATCTGGGGTCGATTTAAGACCAAGAACAGAAGCGGGATAATGCCAGTAGGCTAAACATTTAAGTAAGTTGCTGTTTCCAACACCTTTTATTTTTTTCCATCCTTTGAACAAACCAACAGCAAAAACAATACCAATCACACCATGATTGGTCATAATTCCTATAAACATTGGAATCATGAACATCATTGCTTCATCAAAGGTCCAAAACAAAATTCTTGCCGGAGCATCAAGATGTTTTGGGATGTAATATTTTTCCATGCTCATTTACGACCCCACTAAATTAGAGCAGAAATGCCACTGGTTAACATTGTAGGACCAACACCAGCTACAACAGAAACTCCCAAAGCAGATAAACCCGCGCCATAATTTCCTTTAAACCCAGCCAATAAAGCACCTGCGAATGAAATTACTGCGACAATCTTAGAAAAATAACCACTTACCATACTTTCCGTTGCTTCATATACCTCTTGCAACTCTTCACCCCCAGTGCCAGCAAACGACATTTCTGGGAAAAGGCATACCAACGAGACTAAAACTAGTGATGCAATAACTAAGAATTCGGTATTGTGTTTTGTCATAAAATTAAGATTTAAAGGTTGATGGATTGGTTGCGTTAATTGTGGATTCTATTTCGATATCATCTTTAGGACTGTCCCCTCTTCCGATCTGGCTCTCAAGCCATTGCTCAACTATAGAAATGGTCAACCTCAATTGAGTAACTCCATCCATTAATTTGATCTTTTCGCTTTCATGTAGCTTCTCAAAACAATCTATGTTCTCGTTAAGCCAGAATCTGATCTCAGAAATTATTTTTTCTGGAAAAACATAGCCAATTTGCTTTGCGCTCTTAACGTTTTCCGATATTTTACTAAGTATCTCTTGTTTTGACTCTGCGGTTGTCAGACAGTTGGGCATGTTAAAAAGTATAATACTTAATTAGAAATAGTATTCTGTAATATACTTTTTAGTATGATAGGATATTTTCTTTTTGCAAGAAATTTTTATCTGAGATGAATATTTTTAAGAAGAACAACTGGAAATGAGGGCAACTAGAGGATATTTTAAGAGGAAAGCACGCGCAAAAGAATGCTAAAACAGGTAGTTTAAGAATC
>CAYMKD010000457.1:0-1965 GCA_964390435.1 uncultured Pseudobdellovibrionaceae bacterium
CTCGTGGAGAAAAGTCCAAAGCCCTCGAGCATGCACAAAAAGCCTATGCCATTACTTCAACTAATCAAGACTTAAAAAATCTTCTTATTAAAATTGGTGGTCATGAGAGTTTAAAAAATACAAAACTCAAAGACAATGAAATGGTTTTTATTGGCGATCAATATGTGCGTGCAGGAGATTGTTTTGCTGCGCAAGCAGAATTTCGAGCTGCTTTTGAGGCCGACCCAAGCAATGGTGTAGCGGCAATGAAAGCAGCAAAGTGCCTATGGCAATTAAATCAAAGCCAAGAAGCAATTGATTATTTACAAAAAGCCATTCAAGCAGACCCCCAGTTACTTAGCGCTTATGTGTTGCAGGCAGATTACTATTCACAGAGATATGACTACACTTCTGCAGCAAGGGTGCTCGCGCGCGCAAAAGCAAATAATGCTAATAACTATGAGGTATTAAGGGGCTATGCGCTTGTTGAGTTACGCCGACATAATATGGCCGGAGCCATAGTCTATGCTGAGAGGTCCTTGGCCGCATATGATGCCGATATTGATACCTATATTATTTTAGCACAAGCTCACCTGGGGAAGCGTCAATATAAAGAAGCCTTTAGGTATGCAGTAAAGGCTATTGAATTAGATGGAACAAATTCTGAAGCACAAATTATTTACGCTAAAGTTTTAAGTCAGTTCCAAGGTGTCGATTCTGGAATTTATTACCTGCAAGACTTAATTGGTAAATACCAATTTGTGAATGAGTACCGACTGGCTTTGGCTCAGACTTATAAAGAAGACGAAAGGTATAGCAAAGCTAAAGAAACATACTTGCAAATCATCGACATAGAGCCAAAAAATAAGCTAGCTCACTTAGGGCTTGGTGAAGTGTATCAAGCCCTAGGGCAAATGGATCAAGCTTTAAAATCTTATTTGTCAGCAGCGGCCCTTGATCCAAGTGATGCAGAAGCCTTATTTAAAGCAGGTCTTCTTTATTTAGAAACAGCAAGATATCCACAAGCTATTGGGCAAATTCAAAGAGTGTTGCGCATAAATAAGCTTTACCCAAGAGCACACTACTTTATTGGTCGTGCGGCATTTTTAAGCGGAGACTATGCCAAGGCCTTACTTTCTGCAGAGGAAGAGAGAAAAACCAATCCTAATTTGGCAGACTCGTATTTGCTGGCAGCTGAGATTTATACATCCCAAAAACAATACACAAAATGTGCGGGTGAGTATCAAAAGGCAATTAAGCTAAGGCCTCAAGGTGCTGGCATTTACGTTAGGTTGAGTCGTTGTTATAGATTATCAGGAGCTTTAGATGTTGCAGCAGCTATGCTTAATGTAGCTGTGCAAAAAGAGTCTGGCCTTGCAGAAATTTACCGAGAGCAAGGGCTTTTATATGAAGCCACTGGAGATATCCGTTCAGCTCTTGCCGCATATGACAAATACTTAGCTCTCTCACCGAATGCTTTGGACAAAAAAGAAATTGTGGCTAAAATAAAAGAGCTAGAAAGAGGTAACTAATGGGAATTACAGATCGCATCGGAAGTCTTGCCAATCAGGTTCAAGAAGGGGTTAAGTCCTCATCCTCATTTATTGTTGTTTTTAGTTTAAGATTGTTTACGGGTTTACTTTTAGGTTTGACCCTGGCTTTAGCAAGTCAAGAGATCATGAAATTTGGTGATTTTGCATTTTTGCTAGTTTTAGTAACAACAACAGCGCTTTTTTTAAGACTTTCTAACAAGTGGGGCCTTGCCTCGGTATTGGTTTTTGATTTAGTTTGCTTTTTAGTCGCCATGCTCTTTCGTATGTATTTATTAATGGCGCCTTAAGATCTGAGGAAGCCATGATTGATATTAAGTTGTTAGATAAAAAAGCCGACGGTGAAAACACTTTTTTTGACGAATATAAACAAAGCCTAATAAATCGCGGTGAAGATGCAGGCCTTCTTGATCAATTGGTGGAGTTAAACCGCGAG
>CAYMKD010000458.1:0-1957 GCA_964390435.1 uncultured Pseudobdellovibrionaceae bacterium
TTGTAGATAGATACCGTCATGGTGAAAATCTACAGGCAGATGAAGTGGTTCAAGAGTCAAGTCACTAGTCTTATTCTAGACACAGATTATTGGCACTTGTTTTAAAGTCATCAAGACTCCAACCTTGTCCTTGCATAGCCTTCAAAGGATGGAGTCCCATCAAAAGCTCAGAGCGAGCAGATGAGACACCATTTTTAGTTTCAGTTGCATAATCATCAGGGTTTGCATGAAAGATTGGTAAGAGCATATCATCTTCAAGAACCGATTGAGTGCCATTGTATAGGGCTATTTTAAGTACATCGTAGCTTGCATCAGGATCTTTAAGGTCTACAACGATATTATATTTATTAAACAAATCGCTTACACTATTTAGTGTAACTCCTTTATTTACAAAATGAGTTTTTACCGTGCTCCAATGAAGCTGAGTCATATAATTACTCTGTACTGAGAAATTGCTTTTGCTCTCAAAGCGAAAGGATAAAGGTGTGCTATCAAAATCTATATTATTAGCAGAGCTGACTTTCCAACGAAAAAACTGAATATAATAGGCATTATTGCTAGAAAAGTTAGAGCTCAGAGTTCTGAAGTTTAGGCGAATAAAATCATTATGAACAACAGAGTTAGAATCTACGAATGTTCTGATAATAGCACCCAGATCTGTTATTTTAGATTTATTGCAATAGGCAAATGGTTTACTAGATTGTTCTTCTGTATCAACAGGAATGCGACTCGCACTTGCGCTGCTATCAGAACTAGATCCCGGAGAGGTTTGTGTTGCTCCACAACCAATGTTAATTATAGCGCTGAGAATCCCTATTATTATTAGTAATACATTTGTAGCTTTCATAGTTTCCCTCTTCATATTACTAATAAGCAAGACGGGTGCCATAACTCATAATGAAACATAAGATTTCATTAGTTTTTCTAGATACTTAAAGAGGCTTTGTTGTTTCATTATGAGACGCCTTCTGTAAAAGATGACGAACTCTTGATCACCTGCAAAAAGCAGAGCCGTTCTTTTTTTGTAATGCCTTGCATTTATAAAAGGTGCCTGGCACCTTTGAAGTATGAGAAAAATAATTTTACTAAGCTTTGTGTTAGTTCAAGTATCCTGCTCTTCAATAATGAAAAAAGACTCAAAAGAGTATGAACTTAAATTAAAATCTAAAGCTGGGAAAAAAGATCAGATTTCCTATCAAGCTATTAGCATCACTCAAACTATGAAGCCCGGAAACGTACAAGAAGAGAAAACTTCAATTACAGACTTTACAATTGTAGAAGAGTCTTTGCCGAGTCTTAATCCAAATGAAATTAAAGCTAAAATAAAAACATTGAAAAAAAATGGGCCAGCAGGACTACGTGATATGGCCTTTCCTGAGCTTGGACAAAGTATTAATGTAACCTATAGCCCTTATGCAGAGGTTCTTAAAGCAGGAGATGAGGGTAAGAATAGTGTATTTTATGTTCCACCTGTATCTTTACCAAAAGAAAAAGTATCAGTTGGTGACACCTGGGTATTAGATGCTCAGTGGATAGGTGAGACAAGTGAACTGCCATTTAAAATGGAAATTGTAACAATTTTAAAGGATGTAAAACCTTGTAGAAATTTTGATGATCAGTGCGCTGAGCTTGAAGTCTCAGGTGAAGTTGAAATGCTATTGCCCGCAAATTCTGGAATTTATTTCTTAAGTCAACTCTCTGGTAGAATTTGGTTTGCTATAAACAGTGGTAAAATTTTAAGTTCGAATGTTCGCTCGCAAGAAAAAATGCAAACTTCAGATGGTTTGGTGAGAGTAGCAAGTTGTATTGGAAGTGAGTTAGAAAGAGCAGATCGACCTGTAGCATCTTGTGACCCTGGAGCTATTGAATAGAAACTGCCCCATTTGATTGTTCCTATAAGAGTGAATAAGATAAATTCCTTAAATCCTTTAAAAGTTGGGACGGCCATCCATGGCCT
>CAYMKD010000459.1:0-1956 GCA_964390435.1 uncultured Pseudobdellovibrionaceae bacterium
GGAGGCTCATCGAATGTAGAGCTAATAACTTCGCCCTTTACCGAGCGAAGCATGTCCGTAACCTCTTCAGGTCTCTCATCAATTAGTAGAACAATCAGTTTCACTTCAGGATGATTAATCGAAATAGCATTTGCAATATTTTGTAGCAAAACTGTTTTACCCGTTCTTGGTGGGGCAACAATCAGAGCTCTTTGCCCCTTTCCAAGAGGCGCCATCATATCCACAACACGAGTTGTGTAATCTGCTGGATTGTGCTCCAGCATAAGACGTTTATTAGGATAAAGAGGAGTTAAGTTATCAAATAAGATTTTGTCTTTACTCTTCTCGGGAGCTTCAAAGTTTAGTGAGTCTACTTTAAGAAGGGCAAAGTAGCGCTCGCCATCTTTTGGCGGACGCACGGTCCCAGTAACTGTGTCCCCAGTTCGCAAGCCAAAGCGTCGAATTTGTGAAGGGCTTACGTAAATATCATCTGGTCCAGGAAGATAATTATAATCTGGAGAACGCAAGAAACCATAACCATCTGGTAGGATTTCTAGAACGCCACTACCATAAATATCACCTAAACGTGCAGCTCTTTTGAGAATCTCAAACACCATATCTTGACGGCGCATACCTGCAGCGTTTTCAATTTTTAGCTTAAGAGCTAAGTTTGTTAGATCCGTGATGTTTTTTGATTTTAAGTCTTTAGAGTTAAGCTCACTTTTTTCAGCATCGGTGAGGTTAATATCTGCTAATACCGCATCTAAATCTTTTTCGCGATTTGCAAGCTCCTCTTGGCTCATGCCAGCGGTATCATCTTGCATATAGTTGGAGTCTTGTCTTGGGCCACTTTGATGGCGCTGATAACCGCCGCCACTGTTGTGATTTCTATCATGGCCGCCACCGCCACGAAAATCTCGGCGCTGAGGCTTAAAGCTCTTTTTGTTATTATCATATCTTGGCCGTTGCTGACGATGACCACCACCACTATTGCTGCTGCTACGCTGCTCCTCTTGTTGTTGTGCTCCGCCCGAAGAGTCTTCAGAAGGCGCCGCCGCTTGGGCGCTTCTAGGCATTGGAGGTGTTGGGGGCCCGCTTGGCTCTTCTTTTGATTTAGCTTCAACGGGTGGGGCTTCTTTTGCGGCAACCTCTTTGGCCTCTGCTGCTACGGCAGCGGCTGGTTTTCGTCCGCGTTTTTTACTAGTTTCAGAGGCATTGTCCTGTTTTGAGTCAGACAAACGGAGTTCTCCTTGTTCGTGTTATATATAAAATAGTTTTTATGGTATTCTTGCTTAACCTTAATTGATGTTTTTTTGGGGTCTAGCGTTATTGGCTAGTGACTACTCTATAGCCTTAGACGCAATTGTCAATCATATCCGTGAAATAATATACTAAATTCTACTAAACTGTTTCAATTTGAAACGATTTTAAGACTTGGTTCAAAAAGCAGTTAAGAAATAGTTAAGTAATCTCATATTTTGTCAAATTATGCCGATCTTATAAGCTACTAACTAATTTTAGGAGATTTGCATGAGCCAAGAACAAGGTCCACAACCAAGAGTTCAACTGCACATCACTATCGATTTCAAACGCAGCTATGCACGACAACCTGCTCAAGGAGTGCTTAAAAACATCAGCCTTACTGGTGCCTTTCTTGAGTGTGAGGGAAGCGATTTTAAACAAGAGGATAAACTGGTTTTAACTTTCACCGTCAGTGGCAGAGAGAGAAAAATCCCAGCCTCTGTGATTTGGTCAAATAATTTTGGCGCGGGTATAAAGTTTAAACCTGCCAATAATCGCGATGTGCAAATTATCGACGACCTAATTTATTTTGTTGAAGAGTCTCGATCAGATCGCCGTGGCGTTTTAAATAATATTTTAAAAAATGTAGCTTAACCAACCTGAGTGTCGCTAAACACAGTGTGCTCACTGGATCGGCGACGCTTTTTCTTTTGAATAGCAACAAGTAAAACCAGA
>CAYMKD010000460.1:0-1945 GCA_964390435.1 uncultured Pseudobdellovibrionaceae bacterium
AGAGCTATTACAAAATAAGTGATCTTTATGAAAGTTTAAAACGTAAGCGAGACACCGAAGATTGGAAAAAGAAAACAGTTTTGGTTCAAAAACGTTTCTCGCCAGGTTTAAAGGGAGTTGGAGCTACTTACGCAGCTAAAATAAAGTTAGAACAAACAGAAAATCTATATAAAGATTTGCGCAATATTAGTATTCCTGCAAACCCGGCAAAACAACAATCAGCAGTTCAAAAGAAAATTGCACTTATGGCGCGTCTAAATACAGATTTAGCAGAAGTTATTAAATATGATGCGCCAGAGGAGATTGTTGGTGCTTTAACTATATTAGGGCATGCTAATGCACATATGACAGATTCATTGTTAGCAGCTCCGTTGCCACAGGGCTTAAATGCAGAGCAAACCAAACAGTATAAAGAAAATGTTGAAAAACTAGTTGAGCCATTTAGACAAAAGGCCAAGGAAAGTTATAAAGCTGCAGTAGAGAGGGCTTGGAGCTTAGAGGCTTATAATAAATATTATTTTGAAGCTCGTGATGGGTTGAGTAAATTTGATTCTAATCATCATTATGAGGGCGGCGAAGAGCCAACATCTACTAAGGCCATTCAATGGATGGGGATTGGCGTATGAAACTCATTTTCAAGTTATTAATTATTAGTTCTCTTCTAATAGGCTGCTCTTCTGGACAAAAAGAGGATGAGTCTTCTTCTTCGGAAATCAAGCAAAGAGAGGCCGATGCCCCAAGATCGCGCTCTAAAAGTGATTCAGAGCCTACTTCTTATTTTAACTTAAATGAAAGTCTAAAATCACAAAATGATGAGCAAGTTTTAAAGTCAGCTTCAGCTCTGCTTGCGCAAAACCCTAATGACTATAAAGTTTTGAATGCTGTGGGAATGCATTATTACAGAAAAGGAAAGCTGAGTTTAGCAAAGGTTTATATATCTCGAGCTCTGTCTATTCAGCCAAATTCGAGCGATTTATATAATAATTTAGGCCTCATTCAACTAGACGAAGGTGATAATCAAGAGGCCATGAAGACTTTTAAAAAAGCACTTGAGCTCAACAGTCAAGATAGTGCGGCACTTGCTAACTTAGGCGGTATCTATGTTCAGTACAAAGATTATAAAAAGGCCGCAAGCTATTTAGAAAAGGCCTATCGTCGTGGCCAAAGAGATTACAGGTTTTTAAATAACTACGCTATTTCATTAGCAGCTACAGGGAATACTAGTGAGGCAGAAGATTTATATAAGGATGGTTTAAAGGCGCAGCCAAATAACCGTGAGATATTAACTAACTATGCTATACTTTTGGTAGATCAGCTAAAAAAATATAAAGAAGGTCTAGAGGTTATTGATAAGTTGCGCTTTGTTGGGGTTAGTCCAGAGTCCCGTAACCGAATTAATACATTGGAAAATAAAGCTAAAGCTGGTTTAAAATAGGTTTGGAGTTAGGTAGATGAAACTACATTTTAGGCTCTTAATAATAATAGGAACAGCATTTTTGATGCCGAGCTTTGTATTTGCGCAAGCAAATAAAAGTAAAGAACGTAAACAAAATTTAAGTTTCGAAGATGAATTGGTTGAAGGAGCTACGCAAAAGCCCGAACTTTTCTATCTATTACAAAAAAAGAATTTTAATTATAAAAGACTAATTAGACTAAGAGAAAATTTTTTGCCGGAGATGAGAGAAACCTCTGAGGTTATACAGCGAAGCGGGAGTGGTAGTTGAAACAACCAATTATTTTTCGAGTCTTTAAGGGTGATCAGTTAATCGAGGTTAAGCAATATGACCAAGAACAGGTTATTATTGGTAATGGTGGAGAGGCTTCTCTCCAATTAAGTGATATAAGTGTTAGTCCAATTCATGCTCTGATAGAATTAACATATTCTGGATAATAAATCATTGATTTACGTTCTGAGAGTGGTACTTTTAAAAACGGTCAACAAGAT
>CAYMKD010000461.1:0-1942 GCA_964390435.1 uncultured Pseudobdellovibrionaceae bacterium
ATGAAGTTCATAAAGCTTTAAAAGACAAAGCCGACCTTGATGCAATTAAAGTATTTGCAGAAAATGTGAGACGTCTTTTATTGGCTTCGCCTTATGGCCCAAAATGTGTTTTAGGTGTTGATCCAGGTTTAAAAACTGGCTGTAAAATTGCCCTAATTGATAAAACGGGACAATTTATTTCTCATACTGTTTTGCAAATTTTAGGTGAAGGCGCTTACGAAAAAGCAAAAACACTTTTTTTAGAAGTTTTAAAACAAATTAAAATTGAGTCGATTGCTGTTGGTAATGGAACAGCTGGCCGCCAAGCTGAGAGTTTTTTAAGAAAATTAGTTAAAGACTTAGGGCATGAAATTCCAGTAATTATGGTCAATGAATCTGGGGCGAGTGTTTATTCGGCCTCTGACGTAGCCAGAGAAGAGTTTCCAGATTTAGATTTAACTGTTCGAGGGGCTATTTCAATTGCAAGGCGCTTGCAAGATCCATTAGCAGAACTTGTTAAAGTTGAGCCGAAGAGTATTGGCGTAGGCCAGTATCAGCATGATGTGAGTCAACCACAGCTTAAGAAAAGTCTTGAGGCTGTGGTTGAGTCGTGTGTGAATACTGTGGGGGTTGATTTAAATACGGCGTCTCCTGCGCTTTTATCTTATGTATCAGGTATTGGACCTGTGATGGCGACACAAATTGTTGAGCATAGAAAAACTAAAGGTTTATTTAGCGATCGCACAGAGCTTCTTAAAGTTCCTAAATTTTCAACTAAAGCTTTTGAGCAGAGTGCGGGATTTTTACGAATTCCAAATGGACGAGTGGTGCTGGATGCTACAGGTATTCATCCAGAACGTTATGCTGCAGTTAAAGATATTGCCGATGAGTTAGGGACAAGCATTTCTGAGCTTATGGGCGAGGGAGCTAAAAAAATATTAGAGCTTCGTACAAAATGGGCCAAACTTATAGGCGAGTATACTTTTGATGATATTGTACGTGAGCTTGAAAAACCTGGCCGTGATCCACGTGATCCATTTAAAGTTTTTCAATTTCGTGATGATATTTTTGAAGTTAAAGATCTTAAAGAAGGTATGATTTGCCCAGGTATTGTCACAAATGTGACTAACTTTGGAGCTTTTGTTGATATTGGTGTTCATCAAGATGGATTGGTTCATATCTCTGAACTTTCACATCAGTTTGTAGATGATCCACGCAAAGTAGTTAATCCTGGCGATCAAGTTACTATTAAAGTTATGAAAGTGGATTTAGACAAAAATCAAATCTCACTCTCAATGAAACTTGAAGAGGCTCCGCAGAGAGAGAGAGCTCCAAAAGCAGCGCGACCACCACGTGCAGCAAACAAAGAGCGAGCGCCACGCAAGCCTAAAGAGGCTCCAGCACAGCGCCCACTTGTTGCTGATGGACCACCGCCGCCAATTGCAAAACCAAAATCTCAACTTTCTCCTGAAGAGCAAAAACAGCAGGCGCAAAGACAAGCTCAACAAAAAAATAGCTCTGGGCGTTTTGATAAATCTCAAAGACCTCAACATGGTCGTGATAAGTTTTCAAACGACCGTGGATCGGGACCTAGGCCTGCGGCAAAGCCATTTAATAATCCTTTTGCTGCGCTGCTTGGCAATACGGATACAAATAATAAAAAATAAAAATTTTATTTTCTCTGTGAGAGTATCTGCTTGGCAACTTCTGCAAAGCCTTGGCCGCCGGGTAAAGAAGCCACATAGTTAGGTTTATCTTTAATTTGTGAAATGAAATTTTGAATATTGGCAACAGCAAAGCTGTGCTTAAAAAATGTAAACATAGGCTCGTCATTTGGCGAGTCGCCCACAAATGCAGTTTTATTTAAAATTTCAGATTCATTTAAATTAAATTCTTTTTGTAGAAAAGTTTTTGCCATACTTAGTTTGTCATAGTCACCAAACCAGCCATTGACATGAATCGA
>CAYMKD010000462.1:0-1940 GCA_964390435.1 uncultured Pseudobdellovibrionaceae bacterium
CTGTTGCTTGGTTTTGGCCATTAATGGCTGACGAGCCAGAATTACCTTTAACAATATCTAAGCTGCAGTCTTTTAAATAAGAAACTGGATAATTCCAGTCGTAGTAATCAAGAACTACGTTAAGATCACGCTTATCATAAACAGTGCATGTCTTACGTCGAATAACACCATGAATTCCAGGCTTGCTCTTGTCAGGATCTGATGGCCAAAAAGTCACTCTTTCTTCATCAATAGCACTTTTATCCCAATCTACATGTACAGAAGAACGATTCACCTCACCCTTTACTTTAAAAATCATTATATCTCTTGATTCTTTTGGCGAAGCATTTTCGTTCATCATTGTCGCCATAATAATTTCACTACACTCGTAAGTTTCTTCTTTGGAGTTATTTGTCTTTGGCATTTTAACCCAAATAGAGCCAGAGCAATTTTTATTGAATGACTTTGATCCGTAAACAAGATTTGAAGGCAAGCAATGACTATTTGAAGTGAAGTAGCCATTACCGATATGAGTAGCTGAGCACTGAAAAATAGTTTTTCTATCAGTACCAATAAGCAATGCGACATTACTAGAACAATCGTTTTCATTTTCACATATAACGGAGGCATTCTCAAGAATGGCTTTTATATCAGCTTCTTTTTTTATTTTTATATATGGATAAGGCTTGCCTTCAGGTGATGACGGAGAATCAATAATCACTTTTTCATCAAGAATACCTGGTGATAAATCGAGAGAGCCGCCACTATTTCCTTTATCTATCTCTATATTAGAATTGTTTTTGCCGTTATTGGATCTTTCTCCATTAGACGGCTCATCATTTGGATTGTTGTCTTTCACTAAAGAGTTTGCATCTGTTGAAAAAAGACCCAAGTCCACCAAAGTGGCACAAGGATTTAGAAAATGTAATTTACAATAGCTTTCATCAAGAGTTTGATTTTTTGTAGAATCGATAGATTGACCCATAGCTGCGACAGTATACCCTGTATTGTGCTTATCTAAATCATTAATCAATTTTTTAAAAAAACTCACTACTCCTTCAGAATCTGTCCTTATTAAATAACCACTTACAGAGGATATCGGCGGCTGACTATAATCTGTTTTATAGGTATCGATGGTGTATTTCACTCTGTTGACGCTTTCTAATACAAAGTTTATACTTGAGAAATGCTGCCATCCAGAACGGCTAAAGCCGCCACCAGATACTTGAATTCCTAATGCAGAGCCGCTTATTGCACCACCACTGCCTGAAAAATTTAGATGAGCTTGCAAACCTTTTTTAAAATCAATCATAGGTAAATCATGATAAACTAGAGCGTTTGATGAAATTGTATTGTCATTTCTTTGTAAAGAAACCATTTTAACATAATCACTAGATGATTCAGCTATGAATGTCCCACTAATAAATGTCTCTTTTGCTGTTTCATCAGGTGTGGATAAGTTACAGCCGATAAGGGCCCAATAAGTAAATACAACTGAAGCATAATGAATTAACTTAAAAGGCCGGCTCATTCTATTCTCCTGTATATAAACTGCACATAGGGGCAAATTTTGGCGCTACTAGCAGTTATATTCGCGGTTAAATGCAATATATAGCTTTTAAACTAAAAATAACTATTCTCATTCCCATAATTGCAAGCGACATACCTTTATTAAAAATAATTCTTGACGTGTTTTGTGACTCTTAACTTCTTCTCTAAGAAGATAGTTTTTATCCTGCCAGGTGCGCCCTAAATTCTTTTGAAAAGCTCCGTGCAGTAGCTATAAAGACGTAATACTTATGCTTTAAAATTATTCTTTATTGCACTTATAAAAACTAAAACTCTGCAAAACTTCATTTTAAAAAGCTGTGTTATATCTTTTTAAACTTCTTAAAAAGAAAGAGCTAAAAATGAATTCTCTTAAAAAATTATCCAATAAGGAACTGGTATTTAAATTAAAA
>CAYMKD010000463.1:0-1906 GCA_964390435.1 uncultured Pseudobdellovibrionaceae bacterium
CGATTATTAATTAACAGAGTCACAAGAAGTACTGAAACAAGAGAAACACCTATAACAAATTTTTTATTTTCTTTTTTCATTTGATCCTTAGAGTTTTTTATTTGAATCTTACTCTGTATACTCATTTCGGCCCCCTTATAGAATATCTTAATATGCGATTGATATGCCAGGCCTAAATAAACTAATGAAGACTTAGTTGTTTAAAATTTTGACAATTATCTGCAAATTCGTCACTTATTTTGTGATTTTTTCATTAAAGTTAAAATAAGTAAGAACTACTTTAAGCCAACTATCAATTCCAAGCTTTTCCTCGGATAGTTTATAGTAAAGTGTCTCATCTGGCTGAACACCTGCTTCTTCTAATCTTACCTGCTTCGCTGTTAAATAATCAGCCTCAGGAATTGACAAACTATAATCGGCACCTAACTCAGGAAGGTCGTACCATACGGCCATAAGAACTTGACCACTGGTCGTGGAGCCTAAAATAGAAGTACCTAAATTTTCTCTAAGAGCCTGAGCAAAAACCTCCGCCGTGGAAGCTGTTTCACTATCCACTAAAACTTTTAGTTTAGCTTTAATACATGGATAATCTTTATAAGTTTTTAATTCAATTTTTTGCCCTTTACTTAGTAAAGAAACCTGCTCACCAGCATCCAAAGTATCGATTAAATCAATATTTTGTGGAAGCTCAGTTTTTCTTGGCTGAAGAAGCGCACCCACACTCGTTGGCTGACAGATAAAGCTTGAAAGCACTCTTAACATAGCAACAAAGTTTCCGCCCCTATGAGATCTTAAGTCGATAATGATGTTTTGATATTTTTTTAATTTGTGAGCCATTAAAATCCAACTCTCAGAATCGTAAAATTCAGGTCTAAAAGTTTTTGGCTCAAAAACAGCTGTACTTAAATTAAGATCCTTTATTCTAGGTTCTTCGCGAACCTTTAAATCAATTGCTTCTAGTTGAATTGTACGAAGCCTTCCTTGACTTTCTATTATAAACTCACCGCCCTCAGAGAAGCTTTGCCAAGGATTGGGAGACTCTGAGTTTTGCGTAATAAGAACATCCCCTTTACGAATTTGAGTCATTTGAGCAGGTGATCCCTCAAGAACTTCATAAATAACTAATTCACCTTCAACAAAACGACTTCGAAGTCCCGTTGTGCGAAATTGCCCTTCCCACATTCTACTATTGTCTAAAGATGTATAAAGTTTTAGATGGGAATAGTTAAGTTTATCTAAGAAGCTCTGAATAGATCTAAAAGCCTCTTCAGAAGTCTCGCTACCTCTCTCGCTAGCTTGAGAAAAGCAATTCTTTAACCATTTATTTATTGTGTTATTACTAATAAAGATCTTTTGTTCAACAAGAGTACATACTGCCAACCAAGCAGCTTGAGGCTTTTGTATTTTCTGGCTCACAACTAACCATAAGGATAGAACAAGAGATAGAAAAAAAATTAGGAAAGATATCAATTTTTTTTGCATAAAAAAAGGGCTCAAGCATAAGCCCTTTGGTGTTCCAAATAATAAGTGCTGTTTTCTATCGACTTAAAAACTAAGCTGCTCGTTTTTTGCGAGCTGCTGATGGATCAATATTATATTGTTTAACTTTACGATATAATGTTGCTCTTCCAATTCCCAATGCTCGAGCAGCCTCTGTAAGGTTACCACGAAATTGCGATATCGCATTTTGAATTGCCTGACTTTCAAGCTCGTTCATCGTAGATACTTTTGAACTTGCTGAATTAGCTTGAGGAGAAGGAAATTGTAAAACCTTACCACCCTCTAACGGCTGCAAACCAGCTGCTAAAGATGGTGCTCCCGTGCTAATCTGTTGTTTAAATCCTGGCGAATCAACATTGGAATTCCATTGATCATGTGAAAACACATGCACGGTAACACCAAAGTT
>CAYMKD010000464.1:0-1904 GCA_964390435.1 uncultured Pseudobdellovibrionaceae bacterium
TAAAATTTGATTTAAGTTTTCGAGCAGAAACAGACCGCAAAGAAGTTATATTTTTTAGATTTTGAGCTTCATCAAAAACCGCAATATTCCAATCATAGGATTCAAAAAACTCAATATTTTCGCTAATAAGTCCGTAGGTTGCAATAAGAACTACCGGTTCATCTGCTTTAAGAAAATCTTTAACCTTATCTTTGTCATTTGAGTTGAATACTTTTACAGGCAGATCTGGTGCAAACTTATTCTTTTCATCTATCCAATTATAAACTAGGGAGGTCGGCACAACTATAAGAGATTTTTTTAATTTATTTCTAATTTGCAAACTTGATAGAAAGGCTAAAACTTGAAAAGTTTTACCCAAACCCATTTCATCTGCCAAAATAGCACCTAGTTTTAATTCATGAAGATCATGCAACCACTGAGCTCCGGCTTTTTGATGTGGCAATAAAACCCTTTCCATCACCTCTGTAAGCTCAATTTTATCAACCCCTAGTCCATTTTCAAAGTAATCAAACACACGTTTCCACTCACCATAAGCTTCTACTTTGATCCCTTGAGACTTTAACAATAAAAGTTCTAGAGATTGGGATTTTTCTAGACGAAATACTTTGTCCCCAAAGCTATTACGCTTGGTAGAGTTTTTATCACTTTTAATACGGTTCCAAAAACGTTGTAGAGATTTTAAAGTCGGAAGTTCTTTTTTATTAATTCTGTAGATTTGCCCCTTATATTCAATAAAACCAACTTGATCAGGTGTAAAATTTAACTGAACTTCTTCTGTAGATATACGGGTGCCATTAAAAAATATTTGAGGATGTAAATCAAACCAATCGGTTGCCTCTTTTTGTTCAGGATCTCCTACCGAAAATACAAATTCAAATGGATTATCGTGATTTAAAAAGGGCGTTCCATTAAACTCAACTTCTATGCCTTGATCAATAAGATCAAACAACAAGGATACGGCATATTTGTTGTATAAACCGATATCCACCCACAGCGGCTCATAATTCGTTTCATTTTTTACTTCAAGTATTTGTGGCTGTACCCATGCCTGTAAAGAGTCTTTTAAACTCTCACCCACAACAGATTGGGATTTTGTTAAAAACTTACCTTTACTTGATTCAATAAAATAAACTAATAGAAATCTTAGAATAGGTAAAACCTGGCTTTGAACATTTTTAATTTCGATGATTCTTCCATCAAGAAAAGAAAACGAACGATCTGATTCGAGTCCCTTAAAAAGCTTATCTATAAAATCATAAAATAAGTCTTTAACCTTGGGTGAAAACATTTCCTCAAAGGACTGTCCTGGCTTACCTAATAGGCCTGGAATGGATCTTTTTAAATAGTGAACAAACCTTTCAAATTGCTGATCTGCTTCTGGCAAATCAAGATCATCAATATACTCGATCTCTTCTCCAGAGCTTAAAGGTTTTTTAAGCCTCCAGTTAATTAAATCCAAAAGACAAAAAAGAGCTAATCCTTGATGGCGCAATAAAAGCAAATCAGCAGTTCGATACTGAATTTTATGTGAAGCCACATTTTTTCTTTCAATACCAAAGAAAAAATCAAGCCCTCCATAGAATGGAAATAAAATAGATTTTAAGGAAGCCGGCAAATTGTAGTGTTTAAAATTAGTATCTAAAATATTAAATGAAACGGCGGCTATCAAACTTCCCTCAACTTCTTTAATTTTAAAATTAGCTTTAAATCCATCTCCACTAACTAAACTATGCCCAACAAAATACACCCTTCCAGGCCCCACTAATGTTTCAAGTCTGGATAAAGATTGTGTTAATTGCTTAATATCTGATTCATGACTTATGTAATGAGGGCGCCAATCGAGTGTCTTATTATTTTGATTTAAAATAAAAAGCTCTTCTTCTGTTGGCTCATAGTTTTCAAGG
>CAYMKD010000465.1:0-1903 GCA_964390435.1 uncultured Pseudobdellovibrionaceae bacterium
TCTCATATAAACTAGTTCTTTATATACACACAAGAATTAGCATTTAATTTGATAGAGCATTACAATATATCAAATGAATTTAAAATGAATTAGAAATTCAAAAAGCTATCAATATGAATTTATAATTCTTAAGCTCTCGCTTTAAAAAATGAAACCCATATTAACTTAAAAACCTGGGGTTATGTATAAGTGGTAATAATATTGAGAGTTTTGAATTAGAGCTTTTACAACATAGAGGTGTGTTAATTAGAAAGTTAATCAAACAGTAGCGTGTAGTCATATCTTAGCCCTTCAGTAACTTCGATAGACAGTCTTTTTGATGCTCCGTTAGCTAAAGTAGCTTCGGCAATATACCATCCTGCAGGGAGAGTCATTTCAAATCCATCTGATAATATGTCTTCAAAAATGACAGTGCGATAATTTTTGTTCTTATGATAAGTTGTGATTTTCCAAAGAACTTCTTTTTTATAAGTTGGACCATTAATTTGTAGAATTAATCTTAAAGAGACATCTCCAGTAGGGCGGTTTTCCAAAGAAAGAGAGCTCTCTACAACAGTAAGTGCAGAACTTGATAAATTCATTCCAAACATAACAAGAAAAGCAGTTAAAAATTTAATAAAATTCATTAAGACCTCACTTTTAAAATAGGAAGCCTATATTAACTTAAAAAACTTCAGCTGTGTGTGAGTGGCTATAATTTTGAAAAAAAATCAGAAGTGTCTAATTTATAAACAGTTTTATTATTGAGAAAGCAGGTCTATTACCACTGAATGCTAACAGGCTCTTGGGTAATGGTAAGCGCTTCTCGGCCACCGATATTGACTTCCGCTTGTTGAGGGTCACCTACAAGACGAACGCTACTTAAAAACCATTTGTTTGGCCAACGGTTTAAGATATGACTAAATTTTAGGGTAACAGGCTGTCCATCTTGGTATTTGATTTCCCCATCGGCTGGAGTTTCTTTTTTAAGTAGTGCTACGGGAATCCATATGGGAGCAATTCGGTTAATATCTGCTGAAATTTCACAAGGCCCATAAACTTCCATTTTACTGCGCTCACCATTTACGGCAAAACCATCGGCTTCAAAAGTTAATACGACTTGATCATATCTTTGACAGGCAAAAGATTTTTCGCCGGCTTCGTTTTTAACTACAAAATGGCCAAGCTCAATGCCAATGCTTTCTGGTTCGTTAAATACTTTGATTTCTTCAAGCAGACGTCTTTTGCTGGCAGCAATGAGGGCGCTGCCTTCGAGTTCAGAAAAATCATAGTTTTTTCGAATAGCTGCTGGATCGCGTCCAGCCTTTGCGACTTCATTTGCAGGGTAAAACTCAACACCCTCCCAAGATTTGGTTACAATTCCAATTCCTAGCGCACAAGTGCAAACAAAGACAATGGCACCAATAGAATATTTAGGCATCGGCGACTCCTTAGCTATTATACTATCCTAGTTTGAGTCGCGATGCATCTATAGTGATTTGCTGTTATACAAAGGTCTTACACTTTTTGAGCGAGCTCGACAAAGGTCCTAACAATCGCCCCACTAGCTCCTTTTCTAGAGCAGTAAGGTAAGCGGTTGCCAACAGCCCAGGCTGTTCCGGCAATATCAAAGTGAGCCCAAGGAATGTCTTCGCCAACAAACTGTTCTAAAAATGCAGCTGCGGTGGCACTCCCAGCCCCTTTGCTGCTTGAGATATTTGATAAATCAGCAAAAGTGCCACGCATGTCTTTTACATGATAATCCGTCAGAGGCATATTCCATACAAGCTCACCAGTGATCTCAGCTGATTTTTCTACTTTATTTTTTAGATCTTTATTGCGAGTGAAGTATCCGGTGTGAATATTTCCCAGAGCCATAACCATAGCACCAGTGAGAGTTGCTGAGTCAATAATGGCTACAGGT
>CAYMKD010000466.1:0-1897 GCA_964390435.1 uncultured Pseudobdellovibrionaceae bacterium
TAGGTCGCCGCCAAGTTTTTCTTTATAGCACTAACCAAAAGTTAGTGCTTTTTTTTGCCCAAAAATTCGGAAGTCAAACCCTTCATCGCCGATGGTACTTGGCTTGTTTTTCCTTCTATTGTGCCAGATAATCTTGAGAGATCTTTTTTCAGATTTGAGATTTTTTCGAAACTAATATAGCGGATGAGTCTTCAAGATTCCTTTTTCTCCTAGTTAACAATTTTTTAAAGATATTGTAAGGATTTAGTTTTGAAGGCGTTTGTTGTGCTATAATGCATATTAGATCAAATTTAAATAATAAACTTTATGGTGTGGAATGAATAATAGTAATGATCCTTTTCAAGCATTTAAATCTTTTATTTTTTCAATATTTGGAGATAAGGCCACAGAACAATCTGAGAAGGTGGATAATCCTAAAACCGAGAAAGTGGATAATTTGCAAGTAAAGATAAATAATAATTACGAACCAGAAAATAGGCAATTACGTCCAATTACTCCTGACCTGAGTGCAGAGATTAATACGAAGTTACCTGATGATGTTTTAAGGGTTGTCTTTGGTCAATTAGGATTTAATGATTTGGATTCAGTCTCTAAGGTCAGTCATTATTGGAACCAACTGACATTAGGATTGTTTAGCTATAAAGAGTTCTTTGCAGTTGAGACGTTTGGGTCGATTTTGAGTGAAAAGATCCCAGATAAGTATCCAGAGATTAAGTTGGAATTGCTTGAAGCCACTAATATTGATAATGTCACTAAAACTGGTACTGTCATTAAAAATGATACAGTCGTTCAAAACAATGCACATCCCATAAAAAATAAAGAAAAGTTCATTCAAAATATGGATGAATTCATTCAAAGTATGTTTAAAATCACTGAGGGAAATGATTTAGTGAGTCAAAGAAACATGCTTTTAAAGGCTCGCTTTAATGTAGTAGAAATTCTGTCTAAGCTCGAAAATGAGGATCGATTAAAATTAGAGAGATCCTGTGTTCTGATCAAGAAGCCGACATTATTCGATCCGATATTTGAGCTTGCCAGATTGCATGCTAAATTTGTGGGTTTAACCTTAGATTATCGTGATAAGTTCACGGCTGCAAGGATTGCATATGATTTTTGTGAATTGGAAGCAGTTGATATGGCTTTGATTTGTTTAAAAATTATTGGGTTACAGGGGAGATATAATGAGGATTATTATTTTGCAGTGAAATTTGTTGCAAATCACTTATTAGAAAGTGGGAATTTTCAAAAGGTGGGAGAGTTAGTAAAAATAACAATAGATCCAACAGATAATAAGGGTGCATCTATGATGAGAGAAATCGTAGAGTGTTGCATTCCATTAGGGAAAATGGATGAGGGATATGCTCTTGCGCAGCAATTGTCGGTTAGTGATCTAAGAAAGCTCAATGCCCTAAATCCAATTGTGCAAAAGATTAATGAGAAGAAATTTACCCACGCTTTACTGCTTAGAAACAAACTAGATCAAGATCTCTGGAAGGAATCAACTGAACTTATTACTAAGGGGTTTGAGCAGAATTGTTGTAAGCGCATTCAAGAGGGTAAATTTGATGAGGTTAAAAAGCTCGTTGATAATCCTGGGTTGATGCGGAAAGATATTGTAGAGAATGTTTGTGTCGCACTTGCCATTGGCTTGATTAAAGTGGATCGATTCGATGAAGGTATTGAATGTGCAAAATTGCTTGATGTAAATCAACCTCAAGTTGATGACAAGCTAGCGCAGATTATTGCGGCATTATGTGAAAAAGACCAGTTTGATAAAACTGATAAAATTATTGATATTAAAACTAATAATTACAGCCATGTAAGATCACGAATGGTGTCTCACTATCAGTCGATAAGTCAAGCTAAGTTTGATGATGCTATTCATAAAATAAAGAAT
>CAYMKD010000467.1:0-1885 GCA_964390435.1 uncultured Pseudobdellovibrionaceae bacterium
GTTATGAGTTTGCATCCAAATATTGAAGAGCTGATAGCTAACTCGCTTCTGCAAACTGAACAAGGCGTTCAACTTGTAATGGATCCACAGACGGCGCAAAAACTTATTACGCAGATAGCAAGGACTGTAGAAACACATCCTGAAATTGCAGGTCAGCCAGTGCTTCTCACAAGTCCTACAGCAAGAAGACACTTATATAAATTAACGTCCCGTTTTATCCCTCAGTTATCTGTGCTTTCGCACAGTGAATTAACGGCTGATGCAAATGTTCGCTCTGTAGGAGTGGTGGAGATAAGAAATGCAGGTTAAAAAATTTGAAGCTCGTAGTATGAAAGAGGCTTTGGAGATGGTGAAATCTCAACTAGGTCCAGATGCGATTATCCTCTCAGCAAGAGACAACAAAAAATTTGGTTTGTTAGGTGAGGGCAGTGTCGAAATAACAGCTGCCGTGAGTGAAACAACGCTTAGAAAAAAGCAATTTACAGAATCTCGTTTAACTCAAAGTAATTTGAAAACATTTTCAAATAGCAGTGCTACTAGACAAAAGGCCGTTATTGAAAAAATGGTGGATCATCATGTTAAAGCCAATGAAGCTGCTAAAACGCCGCCGGCAAGACGACCACTAACAGTTACAAGATACATTGATATTAATGAAGACGGAGCTATTTCAGCAGCTTCTCAAAGCGAAGAGGATCAAGCAGCTGAGAGAATAAAAAGTGCTGCGGCAAAAGCCTGGCAGGCTATGAACACTAATGAAAGCGCACAATCGCAGCCTGTGACTCCAATACAAAAAAGAAATCGTGAGAAGGCTGAGATTTTAACTCTTAAAAATGAAATCAACTCTTTAAAAAATATTATTTCTAGCTTTAAAAATATGCCACAAAACTTTATAGCCTCTCATCCAGGTGCAGATTATGGGCTGCCTTATGATTTAAGTTTTATGTTCGAGAAACTTTTAAGTGCAGGAATTAGTCAAGATATTATAGTGGAAATTCTAACTCAAGCTCAAAAAGAATTGCCAGCTATTCAAATTAAGAAAAAAGCTATGGTGGATGCGTGGGTTGCCAAGCACATTCTAAAAACCACTAAAGTATGTGATGAAAAAAATCACAGCCAAGTACATCTTTTTGTAGGAAGCCCCGGGCATGGCAAAACTACAACTATGATTAAAATGGCCAGTCAATTTGTGGTTAAAGAAAATAAAAAAGTGGCTATCTTTAGTGCAGATACAATGAAAGTTGGAGCTTCGGATCAACTTAAAATTTATGCACAAATTTTAAATGTCCCTTTTATGTTAATCAAAAGCCGTCTTGATTGGGAACGTATTTACCAACAAATCAAAAATTTTGATGTGATTTTGGTTGATTATCCTGGGCTAAATCTAAAATCCATGGAAGAAATTAATTTTCTAAAAAATATTTTGCCTCCAGAAAAAATCAAACATCAAACTCATTTAGTTATGTCAGCTACGAGCAAAGACAATGATGCTCTAGAAATGGCCAGACGTTACCGCATGACTCAATTTGATGATTTTATTTTCACAGCTTTAGATGAATCAACTCAAAGTGGTGTGATCTATAATTTACAACATAAACTCAATACACCATTACATTCTTTTGGCATTGGTCATAAAGTTCCAGAGGATCTTGAGCCAGCTACGAAGGAGAGAGTTTTGGATTTAATTTTTAAAATTACAAATTGGAAGCAGAGAAGAGAGGAAGCTCATGGTCAGATCTAGTATTTTCTCACAACAGGCAACAAAGGTGATCAGTATTACTTCTGGTAAAGGTGGAGTTGGTAAATCCACTCTAGTGGCTAATCTGGCTTATCAGCTTTCGCAGAGAGGGCAAAGAGTTCTTATTTTTGACGGTGATTTAGGCATGGC
>CAYMKD010000468.1:0-1874 GCA_964390435.1 uncultured Pseudobdellovibrionaceae bacterium
GAAATTGGGATACGCATATCAATTCACCTTTATCTTTTTAATTTTAGGTGCCTGCATAGAACTCTTATCTGGCACAATAACCGATCTACTAGAAGAGGACTCGCTGTTTAAGCCTTTTTCATTAATAGAAACTATATTTAGTGTGTATTCACCTGGCAGTAAGTTTTTTAAACGCGTACTTGTTGTCTTAAGTTGTGTTGTACTGACAACAGATCCATCTGGCTTTAATAGAGATAACTTGTATTCTTTTGCTCCAGAAGCTGCTTGCCAATTTATTTGTAGAGCTCCATTGGCCTCCGCTTGCAAAGGAGCATTTCCTACTGGCAAGATTTTAGGAGCCTCAAGAGGAATTGTTTCTATAATTTTTGTAGCAGCTTCATCTACAACCAACTCTCCATCTTTTGGAGTTTCAATAGCTGCTATATTACGTGATCCAGATGGTCCCTCAGTAGGTATTGCAGCGGCTTGAGCTACTTCTTCTACAACTGAAAATGCATTTATCTTACCTATTACGTGTTTTCCTTGTGCAAGCCCAGACAGTCGCCAATAATATTTTCCGGGATTTATTTTTTTTATAACATACTCTTGCATACCGCTAACATTTGCACTTGCAACCATTTGTTTTAGCTGAGGGTCCGTTGCAAGCTCCAACATTAGGCTCTGCACTAATTTATCTGATAACCATTGAAGCTTTAAGCCATCACTTAATTTTGCCATTGCAAGCTGAGTGTTTCGCGGAGGGAAAACAACTGCTGGAGCAAAAACAGGAAGAATCTCTAAACTCTGCACAAAACTTGTAGATACAACTTCATTATTTTCACCAAGAACTTTGAACTGCCAATAATACTTACCTATTGGCAACTTTACATATAACTCGCTCTTTTCACCATCTATAAGAACAGGCTCAGTCGTCTTTAGTTTGCTACGATTTTTACCTATTTCAATTGTTATTTTTTGTTGTGGTTCAAGACCTTGCCAAGAAAATCTCATCGGCTCCGGTCTTGTAGAATTCATGTAAACAGTCTGGCCTGCTAGTGGTGACACAGATTTAAATTTTTGCGTTTGAATCTCAACTCCTTTAGACTCAACAGCTCCCTGACTACCACCTTCGATTGTTTGTTTCTCGCCTTTTGTAGACTTAAATATGGCTTTTCCTGATAAAACTTTTAAGTCAATTTTTTTACTAGAAGACCCAGTTAAAGCAACACTCGCTGAACTCAAATCTATTTTCCCTGCAGCTGAGTTTAGTATTAATGTAGGCTCCTCTTTTTTTTCATTGCCAGTCTGATTCGGTACTTCATCATTTTTAACCACAAGACTGCCTGACATTAAATCTAATGAAATTTCATTTTGAGCTTTGGCAAAAACAACTACAGAATCGGGCTCAATATCTATATATTTTGATGTATTTACAAATTGTAACCTAATGCTCCCATCTGAATCTGTGCGAACAAACTCGTCTGAATAAATGTCATCGCCACTCTCAATAGGAAGCCATAAAATACGCCGGGCTTGACGTCGTGAGATCTGCCCTTGAATTTGATTTACTGTGGCCAAAGCCTCTTGACTCTCCAACTCAAATCTCTGCGGTTTGGTATAGAAATACCAGCCATAAGTCAGGCAAAAGCCAAATGCAGATAAAATAATTGCTCCTAAGAAACGCCTGATGCTAGAACGCAAATTATAATCCTCCGCAAAGGCTATCGGATGTTCCTAAGTATAAGATAAGGCGAGATTTTAAGGCTTTTGACATTTTCAATGCGTAGCGATATATATTATGGGTTATATTTACTCGCTTCTCAGTTGTGAATGGCCTATATTGAGCAAAAAAGAGGTTCTATGCCCTTACCGTCTATGAAACTTAGAAACACTTC
>CAYMKD010000469.1:0-1859 GCA_964390435.1 uncultured Pseudobdellovibrionaceae bacterium
ACTGTTGGTGTGGCGCAACGAGAAACAAATTCTTGGCGTTTTGCAATTGGCCAACTCATTATTTTCAACCTGGCTGCTTATATATTAGCTACCATCGTGGTTCAGGGGCTTAAATTAGTGGGAATTGGCTAAGCTTATTTTGGGTTAACCTAGACTTAATAATAAAAGTAAATAAATTTTATTGGAATTTTAGCAATGATGTTTAAATATCTTTATTCATGCAAAATAAAGATAGCGGCATAGAAAGCTTTAATCTTGTTATCCTTCCATGTAAGTTTCCAACTTATGAGGCTGCTTTCTATTATAATTGCACATACAATTTTTGGCATGAACATTGGCAAAGTACACTCTCTAAAGTTGCAGGCTTAAATAAACTATATAGTGATGATTTCATAAGGCAGGATGAAGTTATCTGTATTTTTCATAAAAATACTCCTATTAGCATTATGCTTCATAGTTATTATGATCTTAGCTTTCCTTCTCATACGGAAAATAGTTTTTTTAAATATTTTTCAAAAGAAGTCCTAGAGGAAATAAGAGGAAAAGGGACATCGCTGGTCATGACTATGGGGTATTTAGCAACAGATCCAGCGTGGCGAAAGAATTTTTTTGAAAGGCCAATGGCAGAAGTAACAATTAGTTTTTCAATAAAGAGCTTTTTAAGCTCTGCTGCAAGCCAGTTGGTTTGTTTTACTAGAAATGATCGCAAGATAAATCAGCTTGTTCAAAAACACGGTGGATTGTCGATGGTTCAGGACTTGCAAGTTCACAATATTGCCTCTGATATAATCCGATTAAATATGACATCTGCTAAGATTCCAGATGAAAATGTGGATTTTGTAGAAGAGTTATGGCGTCGCCGAATAGATTTCGTTCCTCGAACACTTCAAAAGCAAGTGCTTGAGAACTTTATGAGTGATAAAAATATTAACATAGACAATAAACAACAAAATTGGGGAGATTTTTATGAAAAAAATATTAGTGTCTGATGTAAAAGCAAATTTGGATACCAAGATTGATGATATTTACAAAGAGTTTGAGTGCTATCCTTGGCATGTTCCACAGGCCTATGCAGACTACTTAGCACAAGTTTACTTCTACGTATGTCATGCAACAAGAGTTCTTGCCTATGCAGCAGCAAAAACACCTGTGGGCAATAGTGAACTTCATGACATGTTTTTAAAAGGAGCTAGAGAAGAGAAGGATCATGAGTTTTTAGCTGAGAATGATCTTAAGCATTTAGGTTTTAGTTTGTCTAATTTTGAAGAGATTACTGAAACATCTGCTTATTATCAGACACTTTACTACACAATTGGATTTTGGGGATCAGAAGCCCTTTTAGGTTACTTTTTAACCTTAGAAGGACTAGCAGCTACTAAGCTTCAGCCTACTATGGAAAAAGTTGAAACAATGTACGGTAAACAAACTATTTCTTTTTTAGAGGAACACATAGTTTTAGATAAAGATCATTATGCAGAAACACTAACTGTACTAGATAATATGAGTGAACAACAGCTAAATATTATAAATAAGGCCGTAACATATTCAGCTGACTTATACATAAGAATACTTAAGGAATTAAATCATAAGTACTCAAATATGAATTTGGGCTTGAATCAAAATAAAGGCGAAGTAACTCATCATGCAAGTCACTAGAGATGCTTGATTTTTTTACCATCGTCTTCGGATAATAATAATGATGACTCCACTGTGTTGATAAATGCAGTGGGTTTTTCAGTATCAATTAAAAAAAGTGGAGTTAGATATTTCATTTCATTTTGAAATATACGGTTATGGTGTAAATAGCGTTCGCGAAGTGTGTGAACAGGAACGTCTGTATAAATTTTTGTAGTCGTTTC
>CAYMKD010000470.1:0-1856 GCA_964390435.1 uncultured Pseudobdellovibrionaceae bacterium
AAAAGGCAATATAAAAAATAACTAATACCCTAAGCCACCTGCTCAACATCTTGAATATCAACAGCATTAACATTGGGCTGTGCCGGCTCCATTAAATTAGCAATTTCATTTAAATTGATAAATGCTGCAGACTTACCATTAAGTATGTAGTACCCATTACAAGCAAGCTGATTTTTTAATCCATCATGCAACTTTCCGCTATCAGAGTGTAAATCTAAAACTCTACTTACAACAAAGCCAACATAAGACTGATTAATTTGCATAACAAGAGTAGATATTTTTTCAATATTTGTTTCACCTGAAAAAGGCTTTAAATTTTTTGATTTTAAAGTCTCTTTGAGATCAATCATTGTTAAAACCGTGTCTCTAAAAGGTATTACCGACCATCCAGCACTTCTTTGAATTGTTTCAACTGGTGTTTCATCAATTCTAAGTATTAAAGACTCTGATACACAAAATATACCTAAGCTCTCTAATTCAAATGAAAGAACACGTTTACGCGGTTCTTCAAAAGTAGATATATCTTTGTCTTGGTTCTCATCAATACTTTCGGATTTTTTTGAATGAAGTCCAAAATGGCGAGCCACATTTTGCACATCTAAAATAAGTCCTACTGTGCCGTCTCCTAAAAAAGTAGCTCCTTGAAAAACCCCAAGTCCTTTAAGCGCTTGAACTGCCAATGGCTTAACAACTGTATCCTCAATATCAAAAACCTGCTCAACTTTAAGAGCAAAGATCCCTTCATCCGATTTTAAAATGACAAAGTAATTCTCTGACACATTTTCATCATTATCTGCTTTGAGCAAATTTCCTAAAGATCGAACTGGGATTAAGTGACCCTCATATTTTATAACCTGAGTACCTTCAAGATTTTTTAATTCTACATTAGCCACCACCTCAGGCTGAAGTACTTTTAATACACAGTCTTGAGGTATCCCAAAGTGCATTGAAACTGAGCTTACAAAAAGACAGTTCGTAATAAATACAGATTTTGGAATTGGTAGCTTTAATTGAAAAGAAGCTCCAACTCCAGGATTAGAGTCGATAATTATTGTTCCACCAATGGACTCAACACTGTCCGTTACCATACTCATGCCAACACCACGACCTGAAAACTCAGTTGTTTGCTGTGCTGTAGAAAAGCCAGACATAAAAATCATTTGATATATTTGTTCGTTTGATTTTTTAGCCATTTCTTCTTTTGTAAAAAGACCATTTTCAATAGCTTTTTCTCTTACTCTCTCTACGTTAATTCCTTTGCCGTCATCTTTAACTTCAACAAAAACGAAGCTGTCTTTTTCTGAAAAACTTAGAGAAACTTTACCAATTTCATTTTTTCCAGATGTTTTTCTTTGTTCGTTACTTTCTAATCCATGATCAATACTGTTTCTAATTAAATGAATTAGGGAGTGCGAAAGAATTTCAGCTATAGAATTATCTAATCTAATTTCTTCTCCATGAACTGTAAATTCAACTTTTTTATTCAGTGAACGGCACGTATCTCGTACTGTTCTTGTTAAAGGACGCACTAGATTTTGTGCAGATACTCTTCGTATATCCATAATTTTATCTTGCACAGCGCTGTTAATCTTATGCATTTCTTCTAGCAATTCGGTGAGCATTGCTACGTCCTTATCGCCGCTATGTTGTTTTTCAATACTTCGCACAGTCTTATTAATCATATTTCTAATCACAGTCATTTCACCAGAGATTTGCATAAACTCATTAAGAAGATCCATTGAAACTTTTATGTCTGAGGCTTTTATTTTTTTTGAAGCTTGTGATTTATCTGCTGTTAAATCTTTATCTATATCTTTATTTGCTATTGCAATTAAAGTTTCATTTGTATTTTCATC
>CAYMKD010000471.1:0-1848 GCA_964390435.1 uncultured Pseudobdellovibrionaceae bacterium
TTTATCTTCCCCAATGGCCAAATCATCGGACTGTCCTAATTTTGCTGATTGCTCATCAACAGGGATACCTTTGCCACCACAAGCAACAAAAACACTTAACACAAATAAACTTATTAAAGATTTAATCTTCATTTTTTTCTCCGTATAAATAATTAACAATTGCATTTGATGCATTTCCAATGCCAAAACTAAATACGTAATATTTAAAAAGTTCTTAACTGATAACCTGTCTAAAAAATTGACACTTGTAGATCTTTAAAAATATTTTCGGGGTCTCTAACATTTTTGTTGAAGTTGTTGAAAGTTCATATCTATATAATTTGAGTTTAAAAAACCACACACTTGCAGAATTTTCAGCTTAAAATAGGCCATATTTTTATAACCATATGCCTTTCTCTTTAATGTTTTGATTACGTTATTTTGTCCTTCTGATAAGGATGTCGTAACTCGATATTTAAACCAATTCTTTAAAGTTTTCCATCCACTCACCAGATTTTCATGCCACTTTTTTAGTATGCTAAAACCGCATTGCTTTATCCACGTTCCAATATCAATCAGAGCAATCTCTCCATTCAATTCATTTTTACAATCAAAAAATGTTAAAAACTTTTCTTTTATAAGCTCTAACTTAAAAAATTTATCATTACGCTTGCAAACCTCATCTATATGCAGTTGATCTTCTTTAGAGCGTTTATCTGCTCGCTGTAAAAAAACATACTTCCATTTACCCCTTGTTAACCTTTTGTTCTCGTGATCCCAAGTAAGATCATTGTGAAGTTCTTTTCTTGTTTCATCAATTGCTCGCTCCATTGCTTGAACTAAATGAAACCTATCCCACACAAACGTAGCATTTAAACAAAACTCCTCTGTAGATGCTTTATAAGCATCGTGCTGATCTCCAACTACAACCTCTATTTCACTGCACCTTTCTGGACCTATTATTTTATAAAATTCATCAAGTGCTTCTTTGCTTCTAGACTCAGATACCCAGATCACTCGTCTAGAGTCTAGGTCACAAACAATTGTAAAAAAACATTTATCTCGCCCCTTATTTCTAAAGCCCTTTCTAAATTTTTGAGCATAAACTTCATCAACACTAATTCTTCTAACTTTTGGCATTTTATAGTGCTGAAACATTCTTCTCATCCTTTCAAAATCCATCCTCCATAAAGTCATCTCATTTATCTGAGCAAATTTAGCGGCCTTTGACACCGGTGAAAACTCACATAATCTACCAAGCCACCAAGAATATTCATGCGTGTAATGAGGTGTTTCAGGAGCAATGCAATCTAAATGTTCTGACCTAATTTTTTTACATTGAGGACAATGACCTTTACGACGTTTTAGTTTTATAAACGTTTTAAAGTTAAATATTGGTAGATGATTAAGCGTTAAAGGGTAGGATCCATGAAATGATGTTAATTTACTCTGGCAACGACAACAATGCATTTCATCACTGGTAGGTTTAAAGTAAAGCTCTATGTAACCCTTATTTAGCCACTCTTTTACTTCAAAAATTTCAAATCCAGGGATTAATTTTTTAAGAAAACGTGGTAACTTCATAACTGGCCCTCCATGGTTAAGTTATTAAAAAAATGTGGTAATTTTCTTTAATTATACTTGCCTTGGATGGCCTTTCAAATTAATCAGCTATCAACTTATTTGATGTTGATTCCAATTAGCCTATACCTTTTTTTAAAAGGTACATTTTAAAAGGTACATCATACTTTTCATGAGCACAGTGTTATCTAATTTTGTTTTTTATAACAAATTTTTTTAAGTTATTTTTGGTTTTCTTAGTTTCTGTGGCTGAGATATTTTGTCTTAGCCAATTTCTCATTTCATTAT
>CAYMKD010000472.1:0-1842 GCA_964390435.1 uncultured Pseudobdellovibrionaceae bacterium
ATTGTCTTTCATATAGTTAATAACTTGATCTCTTGTCCAATTTTTCGCATGAAGACCTGTATCTACTACCAATCTAATAGCGCGCCAAATCTCATAGGTGAGTTGACCATACTTTGAGTATGGGTCTTTGTAAAATCCAAGATCACCGCCTAAACTTTCAGCATAAAGTCCCCAGCCCTCTATAAAGGCAGTGGGTCCTGTATTTTTTCGAAACTCAGGTAAATCGCTAAGTTCTTGTGCAATAGAAATTTGTAGATGATGTCCGGGTACAGCTTCGTGCAAAGTTAGAGCTTCCATTTGCCACTTAGGACGTGCTTTCAAATCATAGGTATTAACTTCAAAAGATCCTGCGCGACCTGACTCGAGGCTTCCGCCTTGATAATATGCTGTAGGTGCTGAGGGAGCTTTATAAGAAGGCATCTCGCGAACTCCGTAGGGAAGTTTAGGAAGATTGCCAAAGAGTTTAGGGATTTCTGGATCAATTCTTTTAGCTAAATCACGATAAGCCATCATTAGATCTTGGGGATCTTTAAAAAAGAATTTTTTATCTGATTTCAAGTAAGCGTCAAACTTTTTAAGATCACCACTAAATTTAACTTGAGATTTAATGGCCTCCATTTCAGAGCGAATTCTGGCGACTTCTTTTAAGCCAAGTTGGTGAATCTCCTCTGGCGAAAGTGTCGTGGTTGTTTGTTCGCGAACTTTAAAAGCATACCATTTAGTTCCGTTTGGTAAGTTTAACCAACCTACTTGATCTCGACACTTTGGCAGATAAGTTTTTTGCATAAACTCTTTAAGTCTTTTAAGAGCTGGGTAAGTTGTATTTTCAATAATTGTTTTGGCTTGGGCTTGGATTTTTTGTTTTTGTTCTTCAGAAAGATCTATTTTAATATCTGCAAAGGGTAAATAAAGAGGACTCTCTTCGACTTTACTTTTAATAACCTCATCAATTTGTTTTGGTATACCTTCTAAAATCACTTTAGGGTGTGTGATGCCAAGCTTAAGTCCTTCTTGCATTAAGTCTTGTATTTGACCTAAAGCCGCAGGAGCTGTCTTAAGGCGTATTAGCATGTCTTGATAATCGGATAAGTTATTTTTTGGTGCAGACCACATTAAATCTGCGATATCGACATGCAAGCCATACATTTGATTAATAGGTAAAAGCTCCTCTTGAAATTGATGGCCTTCAACGCGCATTTGGGCATTTTTTAAAAACAAATCATAAGAAAGTTTCTCTTCTCCCTTAAGGCCACGAGGGGAAATGGCTTGAATAGCTTTAAGAGTACTTAAGTCCTCTGCTTTTCTAAGTTGGATAGCAGTAGGTGAGTTATCAGTCCATTTAGCATTCTGTCCTGGATAGCCGACATAAGTGGCCCACTCAGGGTAAGAATGCATCAGATAGTTCCAATTAACTTTAAAGAGCTTATTTAATTTTGTAGAGCTTTTAGCTTTCATCTGTGCAATTTGTTGCAATTGTTTTTGATAAGAGCTCAAAGCCCAAGAGTTAACAGAGAGTAAGAAGAGCAAAAGGATGGCAGTAATATTTTTTTTCATAGCATCTGGTTTATTGTGCTAAGTTTATAAAAGCAATAAGAAGTTTAATCATAAGAAGCAATAAATAATTAAATGTTTGTTGACGAATTAGATAAATAAAGCTTTTTAGTGGTATTGTTGGAGGGCTTTTGGGCAAAAACTGTTGTGAAGACAAGGGTTCTGAACTGAAACTATTGCGTTTAAAACAAGGCGCGGTTTTAAAGACAGTTCTGGTCATTAACGTCTTGATGTTTTTCATTGAATTTTTCTATGGCATCCTTGCTAAGTCTTCGGCATTAAAAGCGGATT
>CAYMKD010000473.1:0-1836 GCA_964390435.1 uncultured Pseudobdellovibrionaceae bacterium
TAATAAACTTAAATTATTAATGGATCTACACAACCTCAAAGACCAGCTGCAGCAACAGCGAGATATACTTAGAAATAAAATTCATCGCTTTCAACCAAAGTTTTTAATTAATTTCCAAATGGGCCCCTTTACCCTTAAAACAATCACTCATAAAGATGAGCTGATTGCCGCATTAAAACTTAGATACGAGGTTTTTCATAAAGAGATGCTCGGTCGAACTGGCACTGGAATTGATGTAGACTCATTTGATACTCTCTGTGATCACCTTATTATTATAGATAATAAATCTGCAGCCATTGTTGGCACCTATCGACTTAACTGCTCTTTACATAACCAAGATTTCTACTCAGCCACTGAATTTGATATGTCTAACTTTAATAATAGAAGCGAAGTTTTTGTCGAACTCGGTCGAGCTTGCATTCATCATGATTATCGGCGAGGCGCTGTGATCGCTCTTTTATGGAGAGGTATTGCTGAGTACATGCACCTCTCTCAAGCAAAATACTTATTTGGTTGTGGGTCGATTAAAACTCAAGACCCAGAAGTGGCTGCACTCATTTACACTTACTTTAAAAATCAAGGACGCTTAACTAATGAATTTGAAGCCACAACACTTCCTAGCTTTACAATGCCTGGTCTTGATGAGGCCTTAGCTTTTTACGATCGCCCACTCACCGAAGAAGAAGTTCTGAGAGCAAAGGCTTTTATTCCACCACTTTTATCATCTTATATTAAAGCAGGTGCTGTTCTATGTGGTATGCCTGCCTACGACAAAGATTTTAAATGCATTGATTTTTTAACACTTCTAGATCGTACACAGCTGAGCAGTTTACATAATAAGAAATACCGTCTTAATGACAATCCAGAGCAAGCCACCGCATGAGGCCCATAAGAATTATCGGCGCACCGGTTGATCTTGGAGCTAGCCGCCGAGGTGTGGATATGGGCCCCTCTGCAATGCGCATATGTCAGCTAGGAGAAAAGCTTCAAGCTCTTGGCTATAAAGTTAGCGACATTGGAAATATTATCGTTCCAATTGCAGAGTCTATTGATCAGGGAAATCCAAAATGTAAATACAAAAAAGAAATTCTCTCAGCCTGCCGAGAGCTTAAAAAACAAGTAAAAAACTCTTTGACTGAAGGTTACACTCCCCTTGTATTGGGTGGCGATCACTCTATCGCGATGGGCAGCACAGCGGGAGTCAGCGAGTATTATGCAGAAAATGATCAAAAAGTGGGACTTATTTGGTTTGATGCCCACGGAGATATTAACCTTCCTGAAACTTCTCCCTCAGGAAATATTCATGGAATGCCTGTGGCACATATTTTAGGTTTGGGCGATTCAGATTTAAAGTCATTAAGTCATTTTTCTCCGATGTTAGATAAGAAGAACCTTGTAATGATTGGCTTAAGAGATCTTGATTTGGGCGAAAAAGAACTTTTAAAAAAACTTGAAATCAAAGTCTTCACAATGAGTGACATCGACAAGGGCAACTTAAGCGCCATCATGAATGAGGCCATTGAAGTTGCAAGCTCGGGCACTGCGGGCTTTCATGTGTCTTTTGACATGGACTGGTTAGATCCTTCTGTAGCACCTGGGGTGGGTACAGCTGTGAGTGGTGGTGCCACTTATCGCGAATCTCATTTAGTGATGGAGTGTTTAGCTGAAAGCAAATCCATGCTCTCTTTAGAAATCACTGAAGTAAATCCGATACTAGATTATGCAAATCGAACAGCGCAGTGTGCAGTTGAGTTAATTTTAAGTGCTTTTGGAAAAAACATCTTATAACCAGCGCTTTGGTTTATCACAAGATGGCTTACTTAATTGATCATTCGC
>CAYMKD010000474.1:0-1827 GCA_964390435.1 uncultured Pseudobdellovibrionaceae bacterium
TTACAAATTGCTACTAAACTTCAAGACTTTTTAAACATCGAAGGTGAAAAACGTCGTGCTGGTTTAAGTTCTTTTGGCTTTGGTGGAACTAATGCCCATATAATCTTAGAGGAGTGGGATGCTTCCCTTAAAAAAAATTCAGAAAATTCACTGTTATATAGTGAATCAGAAAATATGCCGGCCTTATTTTCTTTTTCTTCAAATTCAAAAGAAAATTTAGAAAAGCAATTTCAAGACTTTTTGCCTACTTTAAAAAATAAAAAATGGTCTGAGGTTCAACTCATTGGGGAAGCCTCACTTGCATTAAGATCTGATTTGTCAGAAAAAATGAATTTTGTAGCCTTAAACACTGAGGATTTAATTAATCCCAAACCTCAACTAATCAAAATAAAAAGTGGTAAATCTTCTCATAAAATTGCATTTATTTTTACTGGTCAAGGAGCTCAGTATCCAAAAATGTTTTGGCCTCTCTATCAAGAGTCATTAGATTTCAGAAACAAAGTGGATTTATCTATGAGGGTGGCACAAAAATATTTTGAAAAAAATCTTTTTGAAGTATGGACTAAGCCAGAATACGAAAATGAACTTTATCAAACCCAATATGCGCAAATTTTATTATTTATATTTGAATATGCATTTGCAACGATTTTGCGTGAGCGTTTAAAGTTAGAGCCCGATGTTGTATTTGGACACAGCTTGGGTGAAGTTACAGCTGCGGTCATAGCCGGTTACATGAGTCTTGAATCAGGAATTGAGCTTGTTTCTTATAGAGCTCGCCTTATGCAATCCTCAAGGCCCGGGGCGATGACGGCCGTATTTAGTTCTGCAAAAGATATTAAAGAAGTTATAGAAAAAAATTCTTTAGCCTTAGATTTTGGGGCATTTAATGGACCTAAGCTACAGGTTATCTCAGGAGCAGCCGATAAAATTGAAAAACTTGAGCAGCTTCTAGAAGAGAAGCAAATTAGATTTAAGCGTATGCCTGTCAATCAAGCCTTTCACTCTTCTTTTATGGATCCTATTCTTGATGTATTTGAGACATCACTTAATAAAATAAATTTTAAAACTCCTACAATTCCACTAGTTTCCTCTCTTACTGGGGAGTTGCTAACAGAGAGTATAGAGGCATCTTATTGGAAAAAGCAGATTAGAAATCCAACTCAGTTCGAAAAAGCCATGCAAACTCTTAAAGGCGAGCAAGTTGATTGGTTTATTGAAATTGGACCGCAACCTACATTAAACTTAATGGGGCAACGTTTTATAAATAATAGCGAATGGCTACACTTTTTTGATAAAAACTCTAGTGATTTTAAAAGTTGGTCTTTAGCAATTTTAAAACTTTTAAATCATGGACTTGTTCAAAAACCCAAAGTTAAATCTTTTGAGCTTCCTAAGACTCAATTTGGAAGAAAATCCTTTTGGCTAAATAATAATGAAGTACAGAAGAGAAAAATAAAATCTAATTCGGAGATTGATATGAAAGATTTTGTACAAAAAAAAGAAGAAGAAATTCTCTCCAACATACTTGGCTTGGTCGCAAATATTATGAAGTCTTCTCCTGAAGATCTCTCTCCTGATGAAAATTTAGTAGATATAGGTGCAGATTCACTCATGCTTTTAAATGCTGTGCAAAGTATAAAAGATCTTTATAATGTAGAAATTCCTATTGCTGAAGTTTTTAAAGATTTAAATACATTAAGAAAAATCGCACATTTTGTTGTAAGTCAAATGCCGATGGAGCCATTGCAAAACACGGAAGCTAAGTCATTAGAAAGTAATTACCAAAGTTCTTACAGTAACCAACAAGCAAATTTAAATTTGCAAATG
>CAYMKD010000475.1:0-1806 GCA_964390435.1 uncultured Pseudobdellovibrionaceae bacterium
ATAAACTTAGGGCAGACAGCTGGATTTGTTGAAGAAGGTGGAGTTCTCACACTTGATATAACCAAAGGGGCTGCTAGAACTTTTGAGCTTGTCATTTATTTAGCCGATCTAGGCACAAGTTGCCCTAGTTGGGATGTTGCTTTTAACTCTCAAAATACAAAATTTGCTCAAAGTTATATTTCTGGATCGGTTACACAAGATATCTCTAAGGATACTGAAAATATCTCTATGACAGCGAGTTTCCCTGGCTTTAGTTCATCCATGTTCGCAAGCTCTTCTGCTTGTACAGGAGGACCGGCAACACTTAGAGCTTATTTGGAAAGCAGTGGTGATTTACGTAATGCTTCGGGCTCGCCATTTGTATCTGGCAGTGATTTATCTTCGCCCCTTATTCAAAGTTTTTTTAAATCTACTGTGGATCAAAATAGCAACAATGGCTTAGGCATATTTACTTTTGGATCACAACTTTTGTATAATTCTAATGCCATCGCGATTAGTCCACAAATTCAAAGTATGAGTATTGCTCCAGACACAGGTAAGGTTTATGGCCTGCTTCATGACGGTCAACTAGCAGAAATAAATACAACAACAGGCTCATTAAGCTCAGTTTCATCAACTTCATGTCCTTTTAGTCTGGCCGATTGTCGAGTTCCACCTTGGATGCAATCCATCAGCATGGGATATGGTGGGCAAGTCTACGGTCTAGATCATTCTGGACAACTCTATGTGCTTAAAAGCTCGGGTCCAGAATTAATTGGCGGTTTAAGTTTTGCTCCGCACATAAGTCAAGTGAGCTACTTTTAATTGAGTTGTTTTAAATTTATATTGATAATAATTCCTGGAGGAATTTTATGAAGAAGGTTTTTTTGTTTGTATTTGTTTTGGTAGCTTCAATAAGCACCCAGGCTGCTCGCACAGTGAATGTGGTACTTACTGATTCAAAGTTCTCGCTATCAAATCCATCCAGTGTCTCTGTTAGCTACTCCGTTGCTTGTTACACACAAGCTGGAGCAGCCAATGTGACTTTATCTAACCAAACACTTGCTGCCAATCAATCGACCGATGTTTTAGTTGTGGATAAGTGTGCTGGTGGTACAGCCCCTGTGGATCAATATACACTTGCTGATAGCAAGAAGGCTTTTCTTTGTAGTGGTTCAAATTCATATACTAATGCTGTAAATTCTTGCGGAGCAGGACAAAAACTTTGCAATATTGATCAATCTAGCTTTTATTTTTGTACTGGCAGTGGAAGTTATTGGTTAGCTCCCACGTCCAGTAGTTTTGAATACACCACTGACTATTGGAGTACTACAAATGTGGCTACGAGCTCAAGCCAAGCACCACTTTTAAATTTTTCTCTATCTTATGACAACAAATGCCGTACTAATTCGAGCTCTGTATATTCTATTGAGAAGTGTGCGCCAACCGCTTATGCGACAACTGCTGGGGCAGTTTGTTGCCCAGCCACTATTTCTCTTTGCAAAGTAACCATTAACTCAACTGACGCGAATGCATATCTTGCAAGTCCACAATTTAAAGGTGGCGCACCTTTCTAAGCTAAATTTAAATAGTTAGGTTTAAAAAGAGGCTGACAATTGCTCAGCCTCTTTTTTTTGCTCTTCACGTCCAAATTGTTTTACAATGTCTAATAGTTCATTGGCCTCTTCTGGCTCAATCATCTTAACAAAAGCCGCTCGCTTTAATGACATTTGTATAGCATGATCTAAAAAAGCCTGCTTTATAAAATGTTTTTCTGGCTTCGCCTGCGCAATTTGTTTTACATATTCTGTTGGCGAATTTAGTTTT
>CAYMKD010000476.1:0-1254 GCA_964390435.1 uncultured Pseudobdellovibrionaceae bacterium
TGGCATGCAAACTCCTACGAAGTAGCCTTTTATGACAAAATCAAAGACCTTGAAACATCAAATAAAAGTGAGAAGCGGGCACTGGAAAAGGACAATGCTATACAGCTCAACCTATTTGAGACCTTTCAGGAGAGAAAGCACTTTGAAGTGATGAGAATGGAAGTGCGGCTTAATAAGCGTCAAAAAATAAAGCAGTTGTTCCGTTCGCTCGGCATCACTGAAGAGCTAACATATAAGAATATCTTTAGTAATAAAATTGCGCAGAAAGTGCTGTTAAAATACCTTGATGAGATTGAGACTAATCGCTTACAGCTGTTTGACTATAATCCTGTAAATAAGAAGTCCTTACTTTCTGATTTAATTATTCATAATCCTCGTCTAGGAATGCAGAAGACTATGCAGATTTATGGGATGAAGCAAGTTTTTGATCATTTTACTCCTCGTGAGCTGAGAGGTATGTTTAGTGGGTATAGTCAAAGGAGCTGGTATAGGCTTATCGCGGACCTTAAAAAGATAAACCTACCAAGCTCAGTAAATGCTCTTAGTATAATACGTGAACACCTTAATGAGTTTAAGCCTTTAAAACTTGTTGACTTTCAGGGTGTAATGATAAATAATGATAAATATAGTTAACATGGCAGAAGAACATTACTACTCGATTGAAGAAGTTGCGAAAACGCTAAAAGTTGCTTACTTAACCGTCTATAGGTGGGTACGAGCAAAAAAACTTGTTGCTTTTAAGGCAGGCAAACAATATCGAATAAAAAAAGAAGATTTAGACACCTTTTTAAGAGTCCACAAAAGTAATTAAATATGAAAGACCAACTGCCAAATGAAAAAAATGGTTTGAACTTCATAAAGGAAGTCGCCAAATACTTCATGGATTTCTTGGAAACGGATTTTCATAAACATAGACTTCCGCGTCGAGCTATCAAGTTTAGAAACAACGACAACTTGCTTATAGGTTTAAATCTTCAGAAATACCCTTCTTTCAGTACTCTAACTTCGAAACTCATCAGTAAAAATTTTGAAAAGGATGTGCTAAATAAAGTCGGAAAGGGAGTTTATAAAACAAATCTTCCTAAGAATTTGCTCGACTTAATTAAGCTTCAAGTCGGCAAAATTAGCAATTCAGAAATTAGTGCTATTACAGAAAGGATTGCAAACGAGATAGAAAGCGCAAGCGTTTTGCATGCAAAAGAATACGATGTAGCACTTACTAACTCTATTGAAGAGGCAACAAAAACTATACGA
>CAYMKD010000476.1:1264-1803 GCA_964390435.1 uncultured Pseudobdellovibrionaceae bacterium
TCCCTTTATTGAAAGTATTGAAAAACCATTGCAAAATCTTAATCTTGGAGATGAAGACAACATCTACTTAATTGAAGAAGAACTAACTTCAGTAATTCTTCGACTACTAGAGGGTAAAATTTCAGAAGTTTTGAATCTCGTTATCGCTGAGGAAAAGGTCAATATCACAAAAGAACTAAAGTCAGTATTTGCGCCTCAGGATGTAAAGAGTAATCTCGCCTCTTTTTTTGAAAACCTTCAAGTAGCCGACTTATTTTTAGAATTATTTGAAATGGAACGCAATAAGACTATTTTGGATAAACAAGATTTCTACCTGTATTTTGGTGATATATCTTTTAATAACAATAGGTATCCTATTTTCTATATCCCTTTTGCAACCATTAGGGATGGCGACACACTTAACATAGAGTTCGATTCACAAGTTTATATAAATAAAAAGGCTCTGGAATTTATTGTTCAGGAACACAATGTACAAAAAGGAACAAAGGGTAGTTTACAAACAATATCAGAACGAATTGTATATCTATCGCAACATCAGG
>CAYMKD010000477.1:0-1799 GCA_964390435.1 uncultured Pseudobdellovibrionaceae bacterium
ATTGACGGCTTGGGTGGCATGCCTGGAGTTTTTTCTGCACGCTATGCTGGCGATAAAGCCAGAGACTCTGAGAACCGAGCTAAAGCTTTAAAAATGCTGCAAATCCGCTCGCCAATGAATCGTAAAGCTCAGTTTCACTGCACTCTCGTGGCGTTTAATCCACAAGGAGAAGAAATTATCATCGAAGGATTAATGAAGGGACAAATCTCGCAAAAAGAACAGGGTTCACAAGGCTTTGGTTATGATCCGATTTTTATTCCTGAGGGCCAAACTCAAACTCTCGCCGAGCTTGGCCTTGCTTTTAAAAACCAGCACTCACACCGTGCGCTTGCTTGCCAGCAACTCATTGCCCATATTTTAAAAAATTAAATATCCATACTGAATTTAGGAGAAAGATATTGACCCCTTTTGATTTCTTCAAAAGTGTCAGCTACTTTGATTTTTTTAAGATCTGCAAAAACTTCAAGGTGGCGCTTAACGGGAACTTGCGCTCCCAACAAAGCAAGCTCTCCACCTTTCACTCTAAGTAAATCAGACGTGTTTGTTAAAAACTTCATGCTCGGCATGCTTAAGAATTTTACTTCTTCTAAATTAACAACAATTTTAAGGTCACCTTGATTTACAAGTTCGTAGATTTCTTTTGTGAGATACTGGTAGTTAAAAGAATCTACCCGCCCACTCACTCGAACTATCCGCCAACCTTCTCTGTAATCTACTTTAATATCCATACTCTTAGTATGGGGATCAGAGCTTTTTATTGTCAAAAAACACCTGGTAAAACTCGACTCATTCCCGACTTAAGAGAGCCTTGATTATATTCGATCTAGCCTTCAGTCTCTAAATTCCTTTCATCTCATAAATAGTTTTGTAGACTTTGCAAATCCCTTAAGCTATGAGTCGTAGTGCATGTCAGGTCTAAAAATTTTCTGTGGAAATTCGAATGCGACATTAGCTAAAAAAGTGGCCGAGGCTGCTGGTGTTGAACTTGGCTACAGTGAAATTGGCACTTTTGCCGATGGCGAAATCCAAGTTGAAATTCACGAAAGTGTTCGTGGCTGCCATGTTTTTGTGATTCAAAGCACTTGTCCTCCTGTAAATCAAAACTATATGGAAATGTTTCTTGTCCTTGATGCCTTGCGACGCGCCTCTGCGGCTCACATCACTGCAGTGATCCCCTACTACGGCTACGCCAGACAAGATCGAAAAGTTGCCCCAAGAGCTCCTATTTCAGCAAAATGTATGGCTGACCTCCTAACTACCGCAGGGGCCAACCGCGTCGTTGCTGTTGATTTACATGCAGCACAAATCCAAGGCTTTTTTAACGTCCCTGTGGATCACCTTTTTGCAATTCCTACACTTGCCAGAGCTTGGCGCGAAACCTATGGGTGGGGCAGCGAATTTGTCAGCGTAAGCCCTGATGCTGGTGGAGTTGAAAGAACTAGAGCTTTTGCAAAGCGCATTGAAAGCTCTATGGCAATTATCGATAAGCGCCGCTCTGGGCCGAATGAGGCCAAAGCCCTTCATTTAATTGGCGATGTTAAAGATAAAACAGCCATTATTATTGACGATATGATTGATACCGCCGGCACTCTTACACAAGCTGTTGACAGCCTGCTCAAGAATGGTGCAAAAAGGGTGTTTGCTGTTGCAACTCACCCCGTTCTGTCTGGTCCAGCCATTAGTAGATTAATGGAAAGCCCGATCGAGAAGGTTTGGGTCACGGATACGATCCCTCTGAAACCGGAGGCGCTTGCAACAAAAAAAATTGAGGCAGTCAGTGTGGCTCCCTTAATCGCAGA
>CAYMKD010000478.1:0-1794 GCA_964390435.1 uncultured Pseudobdellovibrionaceae bacterium
AGTAAAAGCCCTCCTGCCGAGTTTCAAAATATTGCTAGGCTCACAGGAGACTTGCTCTATGAAAAAGGCAAAAGCCGGCAGATGTTTTGTCGAGGTGAGGAGAGGGAGTTTTTTACCTGGCTTCACCGTGACTTTAAACCCAGCGACCTAGGTCGTGGACAGCTTATTCAGTGGCCAGACAGTACTATTCAAAAAAATTCTGAGTGGCGAATTAACAAGGGACTGCAAGTTAAGACCTAGCTATCTAGCACTGCGCAAGATTGACTCCCCGCCCACCCATCTGCGAGACTCTCGGCTTAAAAAATAATTGGAGTCTCATCTATGTCTGAAATTAAAAAAACTCCCCTTGCTGAGCTGCATGAAAAGCTGGGCGGCAAAATGGTTGAATTTGCTGGCTGGTGGATGCCCATTCAGTATGCCGGTCTTAAAGAAGAACATCTTTGTGTTCGTAATCATGTGGGCCTTTTTGATGTATCCCATATGGGTGAAATCCGAGTTAAAGGCCCAAAAGCTCTTCAAACAGTTGAGTGGCTTACTACAAATGATGTGGCCCGCCTTAAAACTGGTGAGGCCCACTATACACTTTTTCCAAACGAACAAGGCGGCCTGGTTGATGATTTAATTGTTTATTGCTTAAAACCTGAAAGCGATTATTTGCTTTGTGTAAATGCAGCTAATAAAGATAAAGATCTTGCTTGGTGTTTAAAACATAATAAAGGTGCTGATATAACTGATGAAAGCTCCCATTGGGCCCAAATTGCTATTCAAGGCCCGCAGGCACTCACTCTTTGTGAGCGCGTTTTAGGTTCTGAAGCCATAGGGTTAAAGTATTTTACTTTTAAAGCCATGAAATTTGCTGGATTTAACTGCTTAGTTGCCGCCACTGGCTATACTGGCGAGTCTGGCCTTGAGGTTTTTATTGAATCTACGGGGGCTTCTAAGCTCTGGCAGAGCCTCCTTGAAAAGGGCTCTGATTTGGGTGTACAGCCGATTGGCCTTGGCGCAAGAGATACTCTACGCACAGAGATGAAATACTCACTCTATGGCCACGAAATTAATGACACAACGAATCCCTATGAAGCAGGCTTAGGTTGGGTTATGAAACCACAAAAAAAAGACTTTATAGGTAAAGATCTTATCTTGAAGCAAAAAGAAGCTGGGCTTAAGCGTCAACTCATTGGTTTTAAAATGAAAGATAAAGGTATCGCACGCCAGGGCTATGCTTTGTTTTCTTTTGACAATAAAGAAAGCGGCGCGGTAACAAGTGGAACATTGTCACCATGTTTGAATGAAGCTATTGGTATTGGCTATGTCCGAAAAGAGGACAGCGCTATTGGCACTCAAATTTTGGTCGACATTCGTGGGCGCAAGGCTTTAGCTGAAGTAGTTAAAACACCTTTCGTGACCACAAAAGTATAATTTTAAGGAGTAGCAACTTTATGGCTTACCACATCCCAGAAGAATATCATTTTACAAAAGATCATGAGTGGGCTCAGGTTGATGAAAACATCGTTACTGTGGGTATTACAGAATATGCTCAAGACTCTTTAGGTGAAGTTGTTTACGTTGAACTTCCTGAAGAAGGCCAAAAGGTCACGCAAAATGAACCTTTTGGAGTCGTTGAGAGTGTTAAAGCTGTCAGCGATTTGAATGCTCCTGTATCAGGCACAGTCATCGAAGTAAATTCGGCCTTGCTTGAAGACCCAAATACGATTAATGATGATCCTAATAATGAGGGATGGCTCATTCGCATTGAGATGGACTCTGAAAAAGAACTAGCTAACTTAATGCGAG
>CAYMKD010000479.1:0-1793 GCA_964390435.1 uncultured Pseudobdellovibrionaceae bacterium
CTTTAAAGCCAGTGAACCAGTCCTTGACAAAAACACTATGTTTACTTGCATTATAATCATACAATACCACTTCTTTACCAGGTGGTCCTCCGGTCATGCAGTAAACGTCAGATTTAGTTTGTGCGGCTCTACCTGGTTCATTAAGAACCTGTAGACCAGTTGCATCACAGCTAGCAACATCATATTCAATGATGCAGTCTTTTAGTAAATTATAGATAGGACGCAGTGGCTCAACTAAATCAATCAACCATCGAGCCATGTTTTGACGTGAGCAGTCCACTCCATTGCTGTACATTTTGCTTTCGATATGATAAAGTGGTTGGCGATCTTCAAATTTACTTATGACCAAGTATGACAGGAAGCTTTCAGATACTCCTACTTTAGGTAGGATTTGCAGCGGTGCAGGAGCAATAACAACACCATTTTCACATTTTGGACAGGATGCTACCTCTCGGTGCTGTTCAATGATTTCAAATACTGCGGGAATATAATTGATTATTTCTTTCACTTCAGTACGGATAATTTTCTTACACGTACCACATTCACAACTTAGCTCAGCTTCGGTTAGCGGAATGATAACTTTTCTGCGTGGTAATACCTTGTTAGGGTTTACTTTCTTCTTTCTGGTGTGTGCAGCAATTTGAATCGCAGTATCTGGCGTTTGTTCGCCAGACCCCTCAAGTTCAGTAAAATCTGGATCATCAAGGAGTGATGGCTGTTTGCTCTCAGGGTCAATAAATCTTTCAGATCTAGAACCAAAGATCATTCGTTTAAGTGCTTCAAGTTGAGATTGAAGAAATTCGTATGCTTGCTTCTGCTCTTCGATTTGTTTTTTCAATAGCTTGTTTTCGGCAATAAGCTGCTGATTATGAGCGTATAATGACTCATAATTTTGATAAGATAATGCACTATAAATTTTGCTTTGTAACATGGCATAATTTTACCATATAACCATTGGTAATACTAGAGATTATGACACATTCCAGTGTTTATTTTAGTAGTAATTATTGACCAGAATTTCAGGTGATAACTGATGTTTAGTAAAGTCTAATCCAGACAATAGCCACCCAAGCTGTTCATTAGTTAGCTTTACTGTTGCGGAGCAAACTTCAGGAAATATAAAGCGACTTCGTTCCAAGCGCTTATAACACAGCCAAAACCCATTACGATCCCACCAAAGTAATTTTATTTTATTGGACTCCCGGTTCCGAAACAAAAAGAGCTGTCCAGTAGATGGATTAAGCTTTAGGTGGTCTGCAACCAGCATTACCAAACCATCCATTTGTTTCCTAAAATCAACAGGTTTTGGGTACAGCCAAATTGGATTGGGAAATGATAACAACATCTTTATCTCAGGATAGTAATTAGAACATTTAAAGCTGCAGCATCAAAAATCTGCAATACATTCCCATTTTTTAAGTTCAAAGCACAAAGTAGATGCTGCTTTTTATTTGTCTCCCCACACTCCAAAACAGATTGCATTAACTGCTTAGCAGAACTTTGTTCAATTTCAACAGGTATTAACTCAGATGCAACACTGGGTTTAATTAGCTTCTGCTCCCAGTATAGATATTGATGATAAGCAAGATTATTTTGTTTACAATAAGTAGCCTTACTTAAGCCAGATTTTTCTCTTTGCTGAATATGTGTCGCCCAAGATTGTTCAAGATTAGTTTGAATATTTATAGTTGTTGAGCCTCTCTCCACGATGAATCCTCCTGTATGGTTTACAAGAGCGATATACCCAAACTGATTGAAGATCCATGATTTTTCCAAACAAAATTGTTAAGATT
>CAYMKD010000480.1:0-1777 GCA_964390435.1 uncultured Pseudobdellovibrionaceae bacterium
TCTCTTAGATGTAAGGACGCATGGTGGACAAATAGCGATTTAAAGATGGCGATCGAAGAAATTCCTCTAAAAAAAATAAATCTATGGAATGAAGTCGATGTTTCTGAAAACTGTATGGATGAAGTTCTTGAGTATTTTACTCGCACAAATTTCATAAGTTTAGAATTCAAGGGGCATTGCGCATTTTCGGGTGATAAGCTCGGAGAAGTAATAGCAAAAAATCCATCACTTGAAACTCTCTCGATTCATAAGAATGTATTTTCGGAAAACACAGAGGGTAAATTTATAGAAGCGATCGGATCATGTGCGCAACTTCAAAACTTAGATCTTACTGACTGTAAGGGGCTTGATAGTAAGAGGCTTATGAAAATGCTTGAGGAATTGTCTCGGCTGAGAAAATTAAGTTTAGGATATTGTGTAAACTTTGGCACCAATCCAGAGCTGATAGGTTCTATAGAAAAGCTGACCTTTCTTGAGCATCTGGATCTTGGGGGGACGCATATTAATCCTCAGGTCCTTTTAACTCTTTTAGGAAAATTTCCTCAGCTCAAAGCTTTGGGAATAAGATATGTTTCCATTAACGAAGATGATCTAATTGAAATTTTTAATAAGTGCCCCCATCTTAAAACTTTGGATATTAGTGGCTGTAAATTGGCTGAGCATAAACTCTATGCAATCGAATTTCCATCGTTAGAAACGCTGTATTTTTATGATTCAGGCATTTCCTTAACAAATCTAAATCAAATAACCGATAGGATTCCAACGCTTCGCTCGCGCCTAACGTGGTAAACCTGTTTATCGATCGTGTTTTAAAATGTGAAACATGCTCGGTAAAAGCTATTGAGTAATTACAATCTTGAATCAGTACTACTAAATAGGGTGCTGATTCAAATTATAACGTGATATAATAGCTAATAAAACGGAGTACTTATGAAAAGCTCCAATCCTCTTGAATCAAATCTTCCTCCTATCAACGTAAATTTCCTAGAACAGGCACAGCCCTCTAAAAATACTATAAATGTAGGCGGGCGCCACTATACAGTGGAAGGAGATCCATCAAAAGTGAATTGGCTAATCGCCAATAGGGAGACTTTTGCAAATGTCACCTTTGAGAATTTAAAAGACCGATTAAGCCAGCTGTCGGAAACAAGGATCCATGGGGTTGGAATACAAGTTCTTGGAATTTCAAATGGAAAAGATCTGCCAAAATTGAATCCTTTAATCAGACCGAGCATTCGCTTGCCGGGTGCTCCTGGAAAAATCAGCATTGAGGAGCGGATGACAGAACTTGGCATTCCGGGAGTTCAAATTGCAGTATTTAAGAATGGGAATGTTATTCAACAAGGATTTGGTGAGCTAAAAAATCCACGCACGCTCGTGCAGGCCGCCTCCATTAGTAAAACCATTACAGCCTTGACCATTTTGTCGATGATTCAGAAAGGAGAAGTTGGAATTAATGAAGATGACGACGTGGGCCCGCTTCTTGGAGATCTTTGGAAAGGCATAAATCCCACTGGAGTCAAGGTCACAATCAGGCAGTTATTATCCCATACAGCTGGCATAAGACCTGATGGGCCAAAGGGCTTTGAAGGATATGGACAAGACAGTGATTTGCCTTCCGTTGATGCCATTTTAAGAGGAAATGAAGGAGCTAACTCAGACCCTGTTGTTTTAAGTTTAACTCCGGGTGATCAGTTTGCCTATTCAGGTGGCGGCACGATGATCCTACAAAAGATTATCGGGGACTATGAAAAGGCTGTAGAAAAACATGTCTTTG
>CAYMKD010000481.1:0-1770 GCA_964390435.1 uncultured Pseudobdellovibrionaceae bacterium
AAAAAACAAATGTTTATTTATCGAGTGGAAATGGACTCACATATGAGTTTGCGTCTAACAGACTTTGAGAAATCAACAGCACTTAACTCAGAAATCAATACACTTATTGAACGTCATAATTGGTGGATCTTTTTAAATCATCGCGATAGTTACAAAAAAGATTTAGAGCTATTTCAAGGGTTATGTCAGGAGTTTAAGTATTTGTTAAGCAATGAGTCTGTTGGGCCGGCTTTGAGAATATTAAAAAGTCATGAGACGGAGTGCGAAAATATAACAAACGAATTGCGAGGCCTAGTGAAATCTAGTTTAAGTAAAGCCCAAGCACTTAAAAAGTTGGATCATTTGCTGCATGTTGATGATGCTGGTGGGCAGCTAGTCGCTGTAAATAGTTATACTCAAGCACATTCACAAGAAGAACTTCAGCTTTCTACCGTAAAGCACAAGGTTAAAGTTACGTACGAACGTTCGCTCATTCGTTTATGCATTATTAAAGAACTAATAAAACTTGGAGAATTTTATGCAAAAAGCCAGTCGACAACAACTAGAAGAATCGCTTCAGAAACTAGAGAAACTTTATAATCAAATATATAAAGAGCAAGGTTTCAGTAAAGAGGCAGAGCAATATAAACTACTTTTTGAAATGATTAAAGAACAGGTGCCTAATGAAGATTCTATGCATTCAACTTGCTAGATTAGGGGATATATATATGTCTTGGCCCGCAATGAGAGGGCTTAAAAGACAGAATCCCAATGCTAGAATTGATTTTTTAGTAAGAACACGTTTTCAACCAGCAACAATTGGTTTAGATGCAATTGATAATGTTATTAACTTACCAACCTCAGAAATTTTAGAGCCCTTTTTTCTAAACCAAGAGGATTTCAATAAACCTATAGAGCATCTAAAATCATTTATAGATAAACTTAATAATGAAAATTATGATTTGATTATTAATTTAACCTTTTCTCCATTTTCAAGTTATCTAACTCATGCTCTTACATCAGAGCAAAATGCCAGTATAGGCTATACGAGATATGCAGATGGATTTTTAGCTCTAACTGATGACGTAAGTAAGTATTTTTATGCACAAGTCGGTCCAGGAAAAGCTAATCGCTTGCACTTAACCGAGCTTTTTGCTCGTCTAATGGGCGTGGAGTTAGTTGATGATGATTATAAGGAGCCTAAAGCTCTTGTAAAACCAGAAATCAACTGTCAGGAGTCAATTGTTGTTCATATTGGTGGAAGTGAAAAACATAAATGTCTTTCAGTGCAAAAATGGCAACAAGCAGTTAGTGAGCTAGTAACTCACACTGATAAAAATATTATTCTTGTTGGTAGTCGCGAAGAAGAAATTATTGCCGCTCAAATTAAATCTTTTGTTAGTAGTGCAAAAATAATCGATATGGTTGGTAAAACAAATCTTCTTGAGCTTGCAAGTATTGTAAAACAATCGAAACTAGTAGTTGGCTGTGACAGTCTCATACATCATTTAGCGCTTTTATGTGACTGTCGTTCTTTATTATTAAGTTTAGGTAGAACAAATTATTTTGAGACTGGCCCTAGAGTTATTGGCAGTGGAGTTTTAAGAGCTGAATTGGAATCACAGCTTCCCGCAGATCTTATTTCTGATAGTGTAAATCACTTATGCGATCCTAGTACGTTAAAACCAAGACAATTATTTAAAGTAGAAAGTGATGGAGTAAATAGTGATTCTTCTTTAGAAAGCGAGTGGCAATGGCGAGTAGCACTTTCTATTTACTTTGCTCAGCCGT
>CAYMKD010000482.1:0-1761 GCA_964390435.1 uncultured Pseudobdellovibrionaceae bacterium
CTAAAAGAATTTGATTTAATAAAGGCTCAGCAGACTTGTAGTTGCCAGCAATAAAGTGTTCTCGCGCTAAAGTGAGGATATCTTGAATATCTTGAACCATCATTTGCGCATCTCCCGCGCGGCAGCTCTCGCTTCTGAGCTATCAGGGTGTTCTGATTGTAGTCGTAGAAGGTATTTTTGAGCTTTCTCGTGCTCACCAAGATAAAATGCACTCAGCGCGGCACCTTTAAGTGCAGTGGCATCAAAATCAAGACGTGGATATTTTTTAATTAACACTTCGTATCTTCCCAGAGCGCTGTCGTATTGGTTGCGCTTAAAGTAGAACTCGGCAATATAGTTTTCTTTTCCAGCCAGCATTTTTAAAACTTCTTGGCGTTTAGCGATGCTATCAGCTGCATACTCACTCTTGGCGTATTGATGAATAATTTCATTGAAAGACGATATGGCATTTTGCGCTAAAGAGAGATCCCTATCCACTGTACTGGGGAGCTGATGATAGTAACTGAGTCCTAAGCGGTAGGTAACATAAGCAATTCGCTCGTGTCTTGGGTGATATTCTTTAAAGACTTGATAAGCGGCTTGCGCTTCTGGATAAGCCTCTCGCTTAAAATGAATATCTGCAACAGCTAGCTCTGCTAGTTGAGCATAACGACTATAGGGAAACTTATTTTTAACATCATTATAGTATTGCAGAGCTTCTTCATAGCGCTCATCTTTTTCATACTCTTGCGCAATAGCATAGGTGCCCTCGGCAGAGTCGGCTCTTTTGTCATCTGAAGCACAACCTAAAAAGCTAATAAAAAAATAAACTAAGCTGCTAAAAAGAACGAGTTTACGCATGTCGTAAAGTGTAAATTTACTGCTGCCTAAAAGTCAATCAGCCAACGTTTTGTCGAGTGGAGAGATGCAAGGAATATGGGTTTGTGACGCTAAGATCTAAAGTCAGTTAAATGGGTGTAAACAGCGCCGAAACTTACTTTTATTGCACTTGCGAAGGGAATTGAAATAATCATGCCTAAAATTCCCATAAGTTGTGAGCCAATAATCACAACAATAACAACAGTAACAGGATGAAGATTTACAATTTTGGCGACCACTAGCGGCACAATAAAAATAGCATCAATAGCTTGAGCAGTTGAATAAATAGCTAGTAGCCAAAGGTAATCAGCAGGATTGGCCCCATTAATGAGGGCAATGAAAAAAGGGGGTAAGGCGCCAATAACTGGGCCCAAATAAGGGATCAAGTTTAAAAGCCCAGCAAAAGCTGCAAAAATTAATGCATATGGAAAACCAATTAAAAGTAGACCAAGCCAAACCACGACACCAACAATAAGACCTTCGAGCAATCTTGCCCGTATAAAACCTCCCATTTGTGTCGCAATTTGGTGGTTTAAGTTCATAGCAAACTCAAAAAAATTATTCGGCACAAGAGAGAGAAGCTCTCGAGTAACTTGTCTTCCATCTAAGAGCATAAAGTAAGCTAAAAAAGGCGCTAAAAAAAGTGTCGTTAAAGATTGTGAAATATATCTAGGTAAATCTCTAAAAACCTGTGCTGCCCATAAAGAAAGTGTGGGTTGTGCTTTTGATACCAAGTCTTCAACTTGAACAAAAGATAAAATGGATTCAAAGCGTCTCTGCAAATCTAACAAAATATTATTAAGTCCGGCGACATATTTTGGATACTGTTGATGTAAATCATCGATTTGACTAAAAATGATCGGAATAAAAACCTGTACAATGAGAAACAAAATCGCGGAGAGA
>CAYMKD010000483.1:0-1747 GCA_964390435.1 uncultured Pseudobdellovibrionaceae bacterium
TGAACACCATTTAACCAATTATGCAGTGATGATTTATTTATTTTCAACTCTTCTGCTAAAGTCGTAAGTCTAATATTCTTCTCAGCCAAAAGAGCATTTAATTTTTTTGTGAACAATATGTCTTCATTATAACCATTCATTTGTTTTCATCATCCATTATAGTTCTCTGGCAGAGAACTATAATGGATGAGTTTAAGTGTAAATTCAAGTTCTCTGTTGGAGAACGCACATGGACAAGAAAACATCACATTTAGCCAGGAAATTAGGACAAAATATTTCAAAATATAGAAGGAAAAAGGGCCTTACCTCAGAAGCTTTAGCTTACGGTGTAGGTTTTTCGAAGGGTTACTTATCTGATCTTGAAAATGGTAATAAGATCCCAAGCATAGTTCTATTATCACAAATAGCTGAAGAGCTTGATGTTACACTTAAAGAATTAGTTGAATAATAAACTTGGAAACTCAATTAATTTTATTTAATTTCTCACACAATAGTCTAAACACTAGACATCATCGCAAAACCCTATTATTACTAATAACGTATTTGTGCTTGTCTTAAAATTTTATCGAAATTTCTGGAGTAAAAAATGCACTCACATCTAGCCGCAATGATTGGTCAATACATTTTAGAAAGAAGAGAGAAAATGGGAGTTTTACAGAAAGATCTCGCTCAAAAACTAAATGTATCAGCACAATTTTTAGGTCGTGCAGAGAAAGGCTTTATTAGTCTACCTGAATCGACATTAAAAAAATGTATTATTTTGCTAGATATGAGTGAAGCAAAGCTTGTAAAAATTCATCGCATTGCTGGCGAACATACCGCTATTGATCTTTTTAAACGTCCAAAGAATTCAAAAAAACGCGTAATTTAACTTACACTAAACTCTGTGTATCACTTTGACACAAAACTTTTATCAATAAGCTAGTTTTATTTATAAAATCGGATTTAACCATGCTAAAATATGACTTTAATGGGGGAGTCATTGTTAAAACAATTAGCTTTTATACTTATTCTGTTTACTCCATACTTTAGCTACTCCCAAACGGTTTCAATCGAACAATGTTTTGGCTCCTTTCTTGATAAGAACCTTGAGGGAAGGTTTGATAGGCTCACAGAATGCGTAAAGCTTTATAGATCAAAACAGCCCCTAGCAGTGCCAGAAACCAAGTACAATTATAGTGACACTAATATCCTTAATGATTTCATAATGGCATTAGAGTATATTGCCCATGAAAAGCCAGCAGGCACCAATATTGACTCACTAAAAGAAGTTAGAGCAAAAGCAAAAACTGTACTTGATTCTTCTCACTGTAAAGACGATTACCCTTTGGGACGCATTTGGTGCAACAAAATGCAAAGACTCTCACAGCTTCAAATTGAAGCGACAAGCTCAGATGATTATTTGACCGCCATAAAGCCAGAAGACACTAACAATTACCTTCTTTGCGTAAGAACTAATTCGAGCGATCCAAACTATGAAAAAGTAAAAGACAAAAGAAAAGAGGCCTGCGAGAACACTTGCAAAGAGGGGCACATGTATAGATTTACTTGTGAACTTTTAAAGAATGATTTTTCAGTTTCTATGATTGTTAAAAGGCAACAAAATAAATGCTATAGCGGAGATAATAGTGAATGCCGAAAGTTGTGTGAGGGTAAAGGAGAACTGTCGGCCTGTGATCCTGAAAAGTCAGCATCAGATTATGTACACTATATGCAATTAGTGTTGGCTGACGGTTATGAAGGTCAA
>CAYMKD010000484.1:0-1721 GCA_964390435.1 uncultured Pseudobdellovibrionaceae bacterium
TCGTAATAATATTTTATTACAAGCTTCAACTTCTACATTAGCTCAAGCGAATCAAGTAAACCAACTAGCCCTAAAACTAATTGGTTGATCCCACTTGTTTGCACCCAGAGTCCCTTTGTGGACTCTGGGTATTTTTTTGCTCAAAATTTTAATTTCAAACTATTTGCTTAACTCCTAGACAGGACTTAAAAAAAACGACTGAATCTTCGACAAGTCTTTTAAAAAAATCAATTTAATCGATTTTTTGTCTATTTTTTATTCAATAATTTCGATAGTTTAGCCTAAAGTCCAGCGCCTTTATGCCGATTCTTAATATAACTAAATAAGCGTTCCATGAAAGGATCGGCTATGAAAACAAATGCTATGAGCAAACTACTTATTCTAATTTCTATACTCAGTTTAGGCCTTGGCGCTTGCAGCCAAAAAGATGGCTTTGAAGCTGTTAGCAGCAAGTCCTGCGGTACAAGTTGTGGAGACAACGGCAAACAAGATATAGATGATGGTAACAGTGACAATGGTGGTGGCGACAGCAGCAATAATGATGGTGGCTCGAATAATAACGACCTATCTGGAATTTATGACAATGTAAATTTAAAGGCCAAAATTTCTGGCGGATTAAACGATGGGGACTTGGCTATTGATATTGATAAAGAAAATAATGCCTTACTTCTTATTCTGCCTTTATCTGGAGTTTTAATAGACATCAATGAATCTACAATTCCAGAGCTAAGAGGAGTTAGAATATTTCCTTATACAGATAGCAATGGAAATATGCGTCTTGCTGTTAGTGTGCCTTTCGAACACATTCTCCACGGTGTAAAAACAGGAGATCCTAAAAAACTTCCCAATGGGGACCCTTTACCAGCCATTCCTAATGGAGAGCTTCCAAGTTTCGCACTTAATATTGGCAAATCTCAAAATATCCAGTTCAACCTCTATATAGGCGTAGACACAGTTGCAGTGTTTATGACCTCACCTATTAATTTAGGGCTTCCTTTGAGTATGACATTCCCCATCAAGAGTTCTCAGCAAGTCGCTCCTGTTGGATACTTTGCTCTTATCGCTGCCAAACAAGTAAATGGGCAAAAGCATAAAGAGGGCTTTTATATGGCAACAAAACTGCCAGCACAAATCTCTCGTTTTTTAGATGATTATTTCTGATAATAGCGCGGCTTGGCCAAGCCGCAGCTAATTACAAGTCTTTTATAAAAATTGATTTACATTGTTTTGAAAACTCCGTTAGGCTATAGACGTCATTCAAAAAGCTTCAATAAGCTTAGGGGGCATACATGGCAAAGAAATCGAAAAAAGCAAAAACAAGTAAATCAAAGGCCAAAAAAAAGGTAACTAAGAAAGCCACTAAAAAGACCGGCAAAAAAACAACAGCCAAAAAAGCAACTTCTAAAAAATCTGGTAAAAAAGCTGCAACAAAGAAAAAAGCGACTAAAAAAGTTGCTAAAAAGGCTACCAAAAAAGTCGCTCCTAAAAAGGCAACTAAGAAAGCTGCAACAAAGAAAAAGGCTCCAGCAAAAAAAGCCAAAGCCGCTAAAGAGAGTTCAAGCAGCTTTATTATAAAGAAAAAACCTTCAGCCCCATCGCTTGAAGATATCACTAAAGATAACTCTTTTAAGATCATAGGAAATCCTTTTGCTCTTGAAGATGAGGATGATGACGAAGATGTTGAGCTTGGCGGCATTGTCGCTATCAGCGAAGAGAGCAGC
>CAYMKD010000485.1:0-1718 GCA_964390435.1 uncultured Pseudobdellovibrionaceae bacterium
AACTTCTGCCTCGACTTCAGGCTTGAGATCTTCTTCGGTAATTTGTGGTGAATGCCAACCAATTGTAGACATATAAACTAAAAATAAACCGCCACCGCATACGCTCAAATTAACCACCATAAAAATTATGGGGAAAAACTTGCCAATACCCGGACCTTTTTTTACCTGTTCTTCTTTTTTTTCTTCAGCCATATTGCACCTATAAGCTACCTATCGGAGCAATTGACTTTTGTCTTAATACTCTAACTATTTTAGATTTTAGCGTGAAATGCCGAACTATTATACGTTGCAATACTTGACAAGACACAGGAGTTTTAAATCTAATAAGAATATGGTGCGAGTTATGTTTAGCCTCACATTGCTAGTTGCGTCACAATTAGCCTTTTCACAAACTACTGAAGTGACGTCTCAACCTGAGACATCACAAGTTGTACCGGCTGGCCTTATACAATTATCGCAAGAAAGCTATTTTTCACCATATGCCCTGATCGTTGATAAACAAGCCCGCAAGTTATCCATATGGCAGAAAAGTGATGAGGGGTTAAAAAAAGTTGCAGAATACCCAACAGATATCGGAAAAAAAGATGGCGATAAGTTTCGCGGTGGAGATCACAAAACTCCTGAAGGAATTTATTTTTTAACTGAAAGACTCAACGGCAATGCCATCGACTTTAATTTGTATGGCAGCATGGCCTTTACAACAGATTATCCTAACTTCTTTGATAAACGACTTGGTAAAACTGGCAGTGGAATTTGGCTTCACGCTATCCCAGATACAGTTGCACTCACTCGTGGCTCACGAGGTTGCGTTGTTGTTCGCGATCAAGTCATCAAGCAAATAGCAAACTATGTAAAAATCGGGCAAACTCCTATACTTATTTATGATCAAGTTGAGTGGACCAAACAATCTGAATCACAAGAGATGCGCAAAAAGGTGCTCAGTTTTATAGATACTTGGCGCAATGAGTGGGAACATCAAAATATTGATAATTATATGACAAATTATGACGAGAGCTTCACTAGCCTTGGAATGAATTGGGAACAATGGAAAAAGTTTAAAACTGGCTTAAAAGATAAGTACACTTTTGTAAAAGTACAGCTTTCAGATCCTATTGTTGTTACTCATCGTGATGAAATTATTATTAAAACTCTTCAACACTACACTTCAGACAAGCATAGTGATTTTGGCGAGAAAACAATTTACTTAAGAAACACGCCACAAGGATTTAAAATCGTTGGCGAAGAATGGCAAAAGGCCGACGAGCAGAAAACCGCCCAGAACTAGTGAGGTTCGTTTGGGCTGTTTTTATCTGTCAGACTCATTGGTTCAGATTTTTCTTTCAAATCAGGAAGAGTCTCAATATGACTTTTAAGCTCAGCATTTGAAATTTGATTGTTATTTAGATTCCACTCAATTAAACGCTTATCAAATTTGAGGTTTTCTATAGATTGATCTTTGGCCATGCCGATCTCCTTTATCAATTAAGATAAGTTTAGTTCCAATAACGAGGATCTTCTGTTTTGTCTTTTTCGTTATCTACCACAAGCCTAAGGTTACGTCCACGACGACGTAAGCGCTGCTTCCATTTATATTGCTGCAAACTGGCCGTGCCATGAAGAATCAACCAACCCGCTGCTAACCCCCCAATATGAGCCAGGTAAGCGACTTCACTCCCAGCACCACTGACTCCCGCAGACATCATTGAAACGATCTGAAT
>CAYMKD010000486.1:0-1707 GCA_964390435.1 uncultured Pseudobdellovibrionaceae bacterium
ATGCAACAAACCAATATTACCTTCTCTTCCATCCATCATGCCATGCGGCAAAGCAGGAGTTTGTATAGGTTGCATCTGTAACTTAGCTCGCTCTAAAAATTGCATACTGGAATAATCATAAATTATACGAGTAGCAGTTTATTATACTAATAGTGAAAAAACTGTGAAAACCTTACTTCTTTTTTCTATCAAAAATAATTATATCTGGAACAATGATAGGAAGCTTGATAGTGAAAACTGTATCTTTTCCTTCTGTGCCAAATTCATGTATTTCACCCTTATGAAGTTCTACGAATTTTTTCACCACGCTCAGCCCCAGTCCAGTTCCTCTTAGCGTGTCCTTTGTGAACCCAACTTCAAATATTTTTTCTTTTTCATTCTCTGGTACTCCCTCCCCAGTATTTGAGATAGTTACTAGTAGCTCTGTATTCTGCACATTTTGTAAAGCTCTGAAGATGACTTTACCGCCCTCCGGAGTAAACTTGGAAGCATTATGAAGTAGATTGTCAAAGATGCTCTTATACTTCTTTCTGTCACATCGGATGAAGGTTTTGGGAGGTATATCGATTGCATATGTATATTCGATAGTCTTTTCCTGGAAAAGCTCTTTAAAAGACTCGGCGATATGTATCAAAAAATCAGATATGTCTACATCGGTCTCTTGTAACTCATTGTCCCTGCTGCTCAAAGAGTCTTCCAAATCCCACAACTTTTCTTCTACTTTTCCTACCTTGTGAATATCTTTACTCTCCTTTACTTCCCGGATAACTGCATATGCGGACTGTAAACTGTTTTTCATGTCATGCATGAGACGCTTTGCGGTGAGATTGGTAGATGCGAGTTCTTTAGTTCGAATCAACTCCTCATTAGTGACTTGTTCTTTCTGGAACAAGGAAATGTTCACTAGAGAAGCAGATAAGTAGTCTGCTAGGCGTAAAAAAAGAGCAGTTTCTGCTGAGTAATATGGTTCTCCTGAACTTTTTCTTCCAAAGTTTAATATTCCTACTAATTTGTTCTGAAATAATAAAGGAATACAAAGGGCACTATCTAAGATAGTCAAGTGAACTAGCACTTCTAGCTGCTTTTTTGTTAAAGAGAGTTCTCCAAAATGCCACTCATCACTTACAATTTCTGATTTGGTAGTTTCTAAATAAAATGTTAGCTCGTTCTCAGGGTATTTAGCGATGTTAATGTATTCCAATGTATTGGCAATAACATATATTTCAACCTTTTCAATAGCTAGCTCCTTAGCAAAAATAGTACTCATATATTGTTCTAACTCTTTAACATTATGTAGATTTTTTAGATAGATTATTGTTTCCTTCACGGCCTTTTCAAAAGAACTGTAGTCTTTTCCTAAGTAAAATTTAGGAAGAAAGAAAGAGGTAACCAACACATAGATTAATATGGAAATACATATCAAAATAACTGATGCATACGGTTTCAAAAAAGGAGTCTGGTCTATGGCAATAAACGACAAAAAAACGAAAAACCCTACAATTGCTAGTTGAGAAAGAACATGGAGAATTCTCCAAAATACCAATCTTGAACCTAGAAATCTATATTTAATCGTTATATACAGTACTCCTAGGAAAAATATTATATAAGACATACCTCCCCATAAATAAAAGTCGGTATTACCAAATACAGGCAATACAATGTTAAAAAACTGAGCGAGAAGGTGGGATATTAAGAGGGTTAAAAAAA
>CAYMKD010000487.1:0-1694 GCA_964390435.1 uncultured Pseudobdellovibrionaceae bacterium
GCTTTTACGACCTACAAAATGTTTGAAACCGAGTCCAAAAGAAGAGCTGATGAAATGAATATTCAGCAAGCTGAAGCTAAGGCCAACGAGGTAGACGCTATTTTAACGAACATTAAAGAAAAAGTTCGAAGTGTTGGATTGCTTGTGCTAACTGAAGTCTATAAGAGTTCTTCTTCAATAGAAGAGAGCTCAAAAGACTTACAAATAGCATTTGAAAGTGATAAGCAATTTATATCTGTTGAAGTATTTGATGTTTCGCAACCAGAACCAAAATCTTTAAAAAGACTCATCAAAAAAGATTTCTCGGATCATCGTCAGCTATCTGATAAAGATTTCATGGATCTTCGCGAAAAACAACGTTTTCCAATTCTCTCTGTGGCGCAAGGGAAGCTAGAGATTAAAATGGGCGAGTTGTTAGATAAACTCCCTGTGCTTACCATGGCTTTGCCAATTCAAGATGACGGTCAGGGAAAGATCACTCATATTGTTTTAGCCGATATTTCGCCAAGTCGTCTGCAGAAAGTTTTTTCTGTAGTTAGTGAGAGAACACTTTACCTTGTAAATCAGCAAGGATTTTTGCTTGCACATCAAGATGAGAGCAAAGTTATTAAGCAGCCTGACATGAGCCAACAAGAAATTGTTAAAGTAGCACTGCGCTCACAAACTCCCAAGGGTAAAAAAAGTTTTGTAGATAGTTTTAGTGGGTTAGAGGCAGCTGGGGCCTATGCGCACACACCATTTAAAGCGACGGTGATTTCGCAAGTCCCAATGGATATTATTTTAGAGCCGTCTCGTGAGGCTAAGCGTGAAGCCTTTTTTATTACTGGAAAAATTATATCTGGTGCTTTATTTTTTATTTTTCTTTTCTCACTCACTCTAACTAGGCCTATTGAAAAATTAGCATTTTTTGCTAATTTAATTTCCAAAGGAAAATTTGACATTAATGTTAAAAAGAATATTGGTTCTAAAGACGAAGTTGGTGATTTGGCCTCCGCGTTTGATGCCATGATTATCGGCTTAAAAGAAAGAGATAAAGTTAAGAATTTATTTAGTAAATTCCACGGCTCATCTGTCACTGAGGATTTAATTGGTAAAGATTTGGTCGTGGGTGGAAGCAATAGGCAAGTTACAGTATTTTTCAGTGATATTCGCGGATTTACAGCTTTTAGTGAAAACCGTACTCCAGAAGAAGTTGTAGATATGCTTAATGAGTATTTTGCGGAAATGGTGAGAATTATTACTAAGTACAATGGAATTGTAGATAAATTTATTGGTGATGCGATTATGGCAGTGTGGGGAGCTCCAAAATCTTTTGGACAAGACTCGCATAATGCAGTTCGTGCCTGTTTGGAAATGCGAAAAGCTTTAGATAATTTAAATAAAAAGCGAATCGCTCGAGGTCAGCCTGCGATTAAAATTGGTATGGGGCTTCATTCAGGTCATGCAATTTCTGGTACAATTGGTTCAGATGAGCGAATGGAGTATACGGTTATTGGTGACACTGTTAATATGGCTTCAAGAATTGAGGCATCTACTAAAGCATTTGGTACTGATTTACTGGTGAGTGAGTCTATTTTTGAAATTGTGAAGGATGATTTCTTGCTCGAACCAGGCGGTTCGGCACAAGTAAAGGGCAAAGCTGAGCCTTTAAAGCTCTATAAGGTTCGTGGATATAAAGATGCTTTGGGACAAAT
>CAYMKD010000488.1:0-1693 GCA_964390435.1 uncultured Pseudobdellovibrionaceae bacterium
ACAGATGATGTTGTAATTACTCCCTCAGGCGCGCGACCTTTTTTAAGGTATTCTTTAATGATTTTAATACGTTCATTTGGCTTAATTGTAGTGGCCAAAGAACCAGCGAAGTTATGTCTTAGCCCTAAAGTGTGCCCCACTTCATGAGCAACAACCTCTCGCACGTAATCTTGTGTCACTTTAAGCTTTAGTTCAGGTGTGAGCTCTCCACTATCACTAAGCACAGAAATAAGTTTTGCATATTCTTTTAATAAAGGCATTGAACAAAGTCTATTTGTATTAAAGCCTTTAAGAGTGAGCACAGGTTGTTTTTTCTGTATTTCTTCAGCATCTAACCATTTTTTTATTCTTGCATCATCCCAAACTGCAAATGCGCTGGTCATGAAAACTTGTGCGTGTAAAATCTCTCCAGTTCTTGGGTCCATCTGAGCATCTGCATAGGCATAACCCGCATCGTCCCAATTGACCCACTGGATAATATTATAGTCTGGATTAGGAGCTGAGACTTCTTTGGGAGCATCAATTACTTGTAAAGCCTCTCGGCCAAAAACTTTATTCCAATATAAAACAGCATCTTTAATAGCCTGTTTATATTCATCAGGGGTATTTGCAGAAATAGCATATACAATGGGTTTTGTTACATCATATTTAGTAGAAAATGTAACTTCTTTACCAGAAACAAAATTAGTCGCTATTTCAAAAAATCCAACATAATCAAATCCCGGTGATTCTGTAGAGCTAAAACCAGTATTCATTTGATAAGGCTTTAAATAATATCTAATTTTTGTAGGCGAGAATGAAATATTTCCAGAACGACTTACAAACGTAGGCTGTGCCACCTGATCAATAACTAAATGGTTTGTCGTACTAATATAGGCATTAGAAATATAACTAGTGCGGATTTCTTTAAGACTGTAGTCACTCTCAAAGTCTTCATCACCAAAATCTGTAGCTCTCCATTCAGACGCAGTAAAAATTTGCCTCATCCCTTTATTGAAATCAAAAAAAATAGCGTCCGGTGTTTCTTTTAAAATGACAAACTCAGCTAGTATGACAGACATCTGAACCTGATCATCTACAACTTTAAAAGCCGGAGAATCCATCATAAAAACTGAAGATCCTTGCTTAGTAAAATAAACAACTCGGCTTTGATAGCCGTTAAATGCTGGAACTAAAGTCTGCTCAATATTTGCAGAGCTTAATAAAAATTCTTTTTCTAGAGCTTGCTTTTTTATTCCTATAATAGATTTGTCTACCGTTGTTAAATCCTGGCCAGATAAAACTACAAATGAATCGTTCATAAGTGCTGCAGCTTGACGCTCAACTTGATTAACTGGTTCGAATTGATTTGAGTCAGAACAGGCAGCAAATAATGCTGCGGCAAACAGAATAAAAAATAAGCTTTTCATAATTCCCCCATAAAATTTAGATTTGGGTTACCTAGAAAAGCTCATAAAACCAAGAAAAACTTATGAGTCTAAATGTAATTATGTAAATTCTCTTATTACTCCTGCCTTATAACCTGAACATTAAATACTATATACATAATGCTTTGCATTAAATTTATGCCAGGCAGACTTTGAATGTTTATCTTTTATAAGATAATTAATTGTATTCAAAGTCTATTAAGTGATCCCTTGGCGCAGTTGGTAGCGCGTTTCCTTGACATGGAAAAGGTCAGTGGTTCAAGTCC
>CAYMKD010000489.1:0-1693 GCA_964390435.1 uncultured Pseudobdellovibrionaceae bacterium
ATGTACCGAAGTAAAAACCAGTAAGAATCCATAAATACTAATTATAATCGGCATCCACTTAACTTGCTTCACATGAATATCTTACTTCTAATGCCTAGGGTCGACAAGCTACTTTAGAATTGCTTTTGTAACCTGCACATATAAAAGTCGTCTTATGATTAGTGTTTTTGTGGTCAGTCATAATAGTCAGGCAACAATTTACAATTGCCTTACTTCTATATTAAAGCAAAAAAGCTCTATCAAATTTGACGTTTGGCTTATTGATAATGCCTCTACAGATCAAAGTCTTGAGATTGCCAAACAAGCACATGCACAATTTCCAACAATTCATTTATATATCATTAAGCGTGAGATAAATAACCTAGGTGCGGCCCGAGCCCAAGCTGTAGAGTTATGCAACTCACCTTATTTCATATTTACCGACTCCGATTGCGTGGTACCCGAAGGATGGATTGAAAAACTTTATCAACAATTCATTTATCAAAAATCACTTTATCCTAATTTAGCTGGTGTTGGAGCGCCCAACTTACCACCTGATGAGCCTGAACCGGTGTGGCAAGCCATGAGGGTTCTACAAAAACATGTCTGGGGACATATCAACTCTCCCCAAATGAAGCTCTATAAAACCATTACAAAAGTTGCTCACCTTCCTACATGTAATGCCTTTTTTGAGAGAGCTCTGGTTCTATCAGTTGGAAATTTTAACGAAAATTATCCTCGTGTTTGTGAAGATGTAGACCTTGGTTATCGCTTAAAGACTATGGGCTATAGCTTGTTTATGATGCCAGAGCCCATTGTAACTCATCTTCAACCAAAAACTTTTAAAGGGTGGCAAAAGAAAGTCCTTTTGTATGGAGAAGGACATGTGCTTATTTTAAAAAGACATTTCAGAGAACATATTTTACAACATGTTTTATTTTTATCGTATCTTCTGTTTCTTTTTAAGGCTATCCAGTATCCATTTTTATTTCTATTTTATTTCTTAATATTATGGGGCCTTGCCTTCTCTTATGGCTCTTCAAAAAGCCGTATGCATCTTTTTTTTCTAATTTTCATTACTCATGTTTTTTATTTATACGGACATGTAACAGGACTTATTAAAATATTTAGTCAAAAAGATATCGTTGCAAAAAAAATTTCTGTTTAACGCTTTTGATAAGATAGTATTTCATGCCAAACATAAAATCGTCTAAGCGTTGGTTTTAAAAACCAATTGTTTAAGTGCTTCACACTTTCAAGAAATACACAGAACAAAATCCATAAGAAGTAGATTTTTTTCTTTTGATATTCATAGAATCTCATACCTGCGCCGTAGAATATTTGATGAATCAAAAGAGTCATTTTTCTCTTTATATTTAGCTTTAAGGATTTATCTTCTAAATAATCAAAATAGGAATAACGTCGCAACTCTTGATCATGTGCCATTTGGAGTTGACTTGAAGCATACATTTTCTTAAAGCCAAGCCCTTGCAAAAAGGCTTTTCTACAAAATGATTTAAAGTTTATTTGTAAAGAGTGCTCTACTTTCAGTTCTGGCACAAAAAGTAACGTATGTCCTTTTTGTCTAAGTTGTATATTGAGGTCTACTTCGGCTCCGCCAAAAATAATTTTTTCATTAAATTTAATCTCTGAGTCTAATAAAACTTTTCTTTTATAAGAGGCATTGCCACCAATAAGTTGGCAAGCTTCTTCT
>CAYMKD010000490.1:0-1691 GCA_964390435.1 uncultured Pseudobdellovibrionaceae bacterium
AAACTTACCGACTCGTTATTCAAATGAACCCTGAAGGCAGTCATGCTTATTGGGTAGAAAGTGCTCCTGCAGCTGTTTTCCCACTTACAAAAGAACAAGAGGAAGAGCAAGAAAGAGAACTTAAAGATGGCGAGCGACCTCAACTCTTTCAAATGGATAAAAGCTTATTAAAAGAGCCTAAAAAACTAGCTGGCGGATTATTTTTTGGTCTTGTTCAAAGTACTTCTCACCCCGAAGGTATCGAAGAAGGACTTGCTTACTTATACTTTTTTCCTGAGGGAATGTCTGAGCAAGCGATTATACAAATTACGGATCGAAAAAAACTTACGTGGACTCTAGCCCTACACCCTATCACTAGCCGCCTTGATGTTATTCCTCAAGCTCGAAGCCTTCAGGAGCTCACCAACCCATGAAGTCTAAAAGCAAACGAGGCTTTACTTTAATAGAAACAATTATTGCCATGTTAATTTTAGCAGCAGGACTTGTGCTTTTGACAAATGCACTTGGCGGAAGCTTTATGCGCATGAGAAAAATTCAACTCATCAATGAAGTTGGTGTTTTGTTGGAGAGAAAAGTTACCGAGCTCAAACTTGAATATAAGGATAAGCCTATTGCCGAAATCCCCGAAGAACGAGAAGAAGACTTTGGCTCTGAATATCCACAATACAGCTGGCAAATGACTAGTCGCGAACTAGAGCTGCCCGATATCTCTGCAGCTCTAACAGCAAGAGCTGGAGGAGCTGATGAAATGCTTCTCACTATTATTAAACAAATGACTGAGATGATTACCAAGTCTGTAAAAGAAGTCACAGTGACAGTTATTTATAAATCACAACCAAGGGATTTAAAGTTTTCAGTCACTACTTATTTTGTTGATTACAATGCAGCTAATTTTGGCATGCCAAGCCCTGGTGGTGGCTGATGAATCAATTAAAAAACAACTTGGGCTTTACTTTATTAGAAGTCATGATTGCTCTTACAATTTTAGCAGGTCTTACAGTACTTACAGCAACAAGTATTCAACAAGCTACACGTAGTAAAATTAAAATTCAAAGCCAATTAGATGAAACCACAGCCGTTCGTGACACACTTAAAGTCATTGAAAGAGATATTAATCTTGCCTTTCATTATCGCGATTTAGAAAAAGAGCTTAAAGAGCAAATTAAAAAAAAGAGCAGCACGCCCCCTCCTCCGACTAAACCAGGAGAGGGTGCTCCGGCCGCACCAGAGGCCCCTGCAGAAAAAGGAGCTGAAAATCGCATTGATCCTGTCACGCAATTTATTGGCAATGAAGAAAGCCTCAACTTTGCAACACTTAATCAAGCTCGTGTGCAAAGCAATCAATCTCAAGCCGATTTTGTCATTGTTGGTTATCGTCTTGATACCTGCAAAAGTCTCACTCAACCCGATAAGTCCAGCGAGTGTTTATGGCGAAGATCAAATCCTATTGTTGGCGTTGATTTTGAAAAAGGTGGAACCGAAATGGTTCTTCTAGAAAACGTAGAAGAGTTTAAGTTGCGCTACTTTGGCCAAGCCAAACAAGACTGGGTCTCTGAATGGCGTACAGATGAGCGTGGTGATGATGTAACTAAAAACAACTTCCCCGACGCTGTTGAGGTATCTTTAACTGTAGGATATGAAAAAGGTGACAAAAAAAGAAAAGTATCTATGCAGATGGTAATCCCAATTCG
>CAYMKD010000491.1:0-1691 GCA_964390435.1 uncultured Pseudobdellovibrionaceae bacterium
TACTTTTAGAAACAAAATCCTTTGTTGCGGCTGTCTTAGGTCAAGCTCCTCTAAGAGTTTCTGGAGTGGATGGCTATGAGGCCCTAAAGCTAGCACAAAAGGTTTTAGATGTTATCCGCTGATAAAGCGCCAACGGTTATGATTGTAGCTGCAGAGGCTTCTAGTGCAGCCTATGCACTTAAATTAATAGAATATTGGAAAAAAACTGGAAGACCAATAAATTGTTTTGGTGTTGGCTCTGATGCTATGGAAGCTGCAGGTTTTGAAAGACTGGGTAAGTCTGAAGAAATGGCAGTCGTAGGTGCTGCTGAAATCATTTCTCATTGGAGTAAAATTAAAGCCACCTTTAATAGTTTAAAAGAAGCTGCAATTTCCAGAAAGCCGGATGTCATTATTTTAATGGACTATCCAGAGTTTAATATTCATTTGGCTAAAAAACTACATCCCTACAACTTAAATATTATCTATTATATAACGCCGCAAATTTGGGCTTGGCGTAAGGGTAGAGTTAAATCTATTAAAAAGTTCTTTAAAGAAGTGTTTGTTTTATTTCCTTTTGAATTAAAGTTTTTTAAAGAAAAAAACGTTCCTGCTCAATTTGTAGGACATCCAATTCTTGATGAACTTAACGAAGAATTATTGGACTCCGCTTATCAAAATCAGCAAAAACTCAAAAGAGGCATAGCAAAAGATGAAATCCTCATTGGCTTAATGCCAGGGAGTCGCCGAAAAGAAATCGATTTGAATTTAGAAGTTCAAGTCGATGTGGCTCGAAAATTAGTAATGAAGTATCCAAACGTGAAGCTAGCTGTACTCGTAGCGCCTTCTTTAGACAAAGACTACATTGTAGAGAGATTGGGAAACTTAAGAGTTCCTTATATGCTTATTAAAGATGAACCTTTTAATATGATCTCTATGGTTGATTATATGTTAGCAACCTCGGGTACAGCGACGCTCATGGTTGGTTTGATGGAAAAACCAATGGTTATCATGTATCGTTTTAACTGGCTCACAGCTCTTATAGCAAAAGCCTTAGTGAGAGGAACTCGCTTCTTCGGAATTGTTAATTTAATTTCTGATCGAGAGATTGTGCCCGAGAGATGGCAAGAGGGAGCTACGGCGGATAGCCTCTTTGCTTTAATGTCTCGTTTTATTGATGAACCAGAGTATACTCAAAAAGTAAAAGAAGACCTTAAACAATTGCGATATCGACTTGGCGATAAGGGAGCCACAGTTCGTGTTGCTCAGTCTTTAGAGAAGTACTTTAATAAATGAAACATATTGGCTTAATGCCCTTTACAGCCTTATATGCAGGGATCAACTCTCTTCGTAATGAGTTCTATGATCGACATTGGTTTTTAACGGAATCTGTATCCGTACCAGTTATTAGTTTTGGGAACCTGACTGTCGGTGGTACCGGGAAAACTCCACTTGTGAGTCAGGCTATAACTCATTTTGAAAAAAAGGGACTCAAAGTTGGAGTCGTGTGTAGGTCTTATCGCACTCCTTTAAAGTCAGCTGAAGAGGTTGATACAAAACGACTAGACGGGGCTTTTTATTATGGGGATGAAGCTTATATGCTTAAACTTTATCATGCAAATTCCATAGTATTTTCTGGTCCTAATAAATTAGATTCTGCAAAAAAATTATGCGACTTCCATAAAGTAGATTTAATTATATTAGATGACGGA
>CAYMKD010000492.1:0-1678 GCA_964390435.1 uncultured Pseudobdellovibrionaceae bacterium
CCGCAACCTGCTGATTACAAATCAGCTGCTCTACCAATTGAGCTAAGCCAGCCCGCAAACCACAAAGAACAACAAAACCACTCAACTTCAATAAAAGTTGCGGAAATTTCAAAGCTCTCCTGAACCGTGACTATTTACTGGAAAAGCCTTTAGAGAGTCAAAGAATAATTAACAATTTAAATAAGAATCGCTATTTATCTTGCTCTGACCCTAAAAATGCATGCTGCCTGCATGTTTCCGAAAGTGCAATTGCTGCAGCAACAGAGACATTATAGCTAGCCGCGTTGGATGCCTGTGGAATACCAACCACTTCATCACAATGGCGAGAGGTTGTCCCTCTAATTCCCTTATCTTCGCTTCCAAGTACCCAAAGAATTTTTTCTGGTAATTTTAAATTGTGCAAGCTGCTCTTAGATTCAGCCCCTAAGGCTAAAATCCAAAAGCCCATTTTCTTTAGATCTTCCATTATGTTAGAGAAGTTAACATGACTCTCAATTGGAACATGCTCTGCTCCTCCAGCAGCTACTTTATGAACAGCTGGAGTTAATCCAACAGCTCGATCTTGCGGCAAAAGCATTCCATCAACCCCCATAAGCCACGCCGTACGTAAAATAGCTCCTAAGTTATGAGGATCTTCTACACCATCTAAAAGCAAGAGCCTGGCTACTTTTTTTTCTTTCAAAGACTCCCAATCGATACTTGGCCCACCATCAACAAAAACAGCTGCTCCTTGATGACTTCTAGCTAATTTATCCAATTCTATTGATGACTTAGACTCAATTTGAATACGCAAAGATTGAGCTGTTTTTTCTAGCTCACGAAGCTCTTGACGGCGCTCCCAGTCCTTAACAAGCCAAAGTCTTTTTATTTTTTCTGGCCGCACTTTAAAAACTTCTGCAATGGCATGTTGACCCACAGCAATGCGCCAATGCTTAGGCCATGAAGGAGCATTTTGATGTGAAGAGCGGGAGCGCTGTTGTGATACTTTTTTCATGTCGCCCCTAGCCATAAATTGCAGTTAAAAAATCAAGACTAGCGTCACGAACATTATCGGCCTCTAGTATGGGACGCCCAACAACTAGCGCACAGGCCCCTGCTTCAATGGCCTCTTTGGGCCCCATGACTCGCTTTTGATCGCCATGACTTTGCATCGGCAGACGAATGCCAGGAGTAAGAGCATAAGTTTCATTTAAAGGAAGAAATTTAAGTTCTTCTGGAGAACAAACAATCCCTCTTAGACCAGAATCATGAACCATTCTCACTAAACTTTGCACATGATCTTTAATCTCAACTCCCTTTAAAGGAGGAGGCAGAGTTTCCGAGTTAAAACTTGTTAAAATAGTAACAGCTAAAATACGACAAGCTCTCTTTTGCGAAAACTCTTGTTCAAGCTTTGCTAATTCAGAAAGAGCCTCACGACCAGACAAGGCATGCACAGTTACACAGCTTGCCCCCGCCTCAAAACTGGTTCTCACTGCAGAGAGCATTGTTGAGGGAATATCAAAGTACTTACAATCTACAAAAACAGGAGCTCGCTTAGCAATTTCTTGAATAATCTCTTCGCCATAACGAACAACTAACCTTGGCCCTAATTTAAATCCACCCACAATATCTGCAAGCTGATCTACTATGTACATAGCTCTCTCACGCATATCCACATCAAGAGCAACAACGAGTG
>CAYMKD010000493.1:0-1675 GCA_964390435.1 uncultured Pseudobdellovibrionaceae bacterium
TCAACCGTAGACTTAAATCATCTCACAGCCCAGCATCGACAATACGTTATTAATTTAGTCAATATTGAACATAAAAAAGCAAGTGATATCCTACTTCAATGGAGCTCTGTTATTTATGTAGATCACTCTATGCCTATTGAGGAAATTGAGCGCATTATTGTTGCCTCAGGACATACAAGGCTCCCTGTAGTTTCTAGTGGTAAAGTGATCGGCGTTATTAATTCAAAAGAATTTATGACCCTAAAAGCAAGTGAGAGCTCTCATTGGGAAACTATCATAAGACCCATTGTTCAACTACAAGAAGAAACCCCTCTACCAACAGCTCTTAGACGCCTACAAGAAAAGCGCAGTCACTTAGCTGTAGTACTCAAAGGTCCAGTTGTCTTAGGAATAGTGACACTTGAAGACATTATTGAAGAGGTTATTGGTGAGATTTATGATGAAGATGACGACGGAGTTGTTAAAAAGCTTTTTGCAACTTCAGCTAAATTTCGCTGGTTGAGCCAGAACAAGAAAAACTAGCCTTCGATATTGTGTATTTAACTTAACTTCTCAGATATATTTGTAAAAATGAAGTGGGAACGCAAAGAGCTTTGGCTCCTATTTTTACTTGCTGCTGTACAATTTAGCAACATTGTCGACTTCATGATTATGATGCCCCTCGGCCCCATTCTCATGAACACATTTAAAATCAATGCTCAAGAATTTAGCCTTTTAGTTTCTAGCTATACTTTATCTGCTGGATTAAGTGGTTTTTTAGCCGCTTTTTTTATAGATCGATTTGATCGTAAAAACTCTTTATTATTTTTTGCTGCAGGATTCTCTATAGGTACGTTCGCCTGCGCTTTTGCACCAAACTATATACTTCTTTTAGCGGCAAGGTCTTTAACGGGAATTTTTGGAGGTGTCATTGCGGCTCAAGTCATGGCTATTATTGGTGATGCAATTGCCATTCAAAAAAGAGCGAGCGCTATGGGTATTGTCATGGCTTCATTTTCGCTAGCTTCTGTTTTAGGTGTACCTGCAGGAATTTTCTTATCTACTCATATTAGTTGGCATGCACCCTTTGTTGTCCTTGCAGCAACGAGCAGTTTAATTTGTCTCCTTATCAAAGTTAAAATGCCGCCGATGACAAAGCACTTAGTTAAAGGCTTTAAACCTGAGCTTCCAATAAAAATTCTCTCTCGAGTGGCTGAAGATCCAAATCAAGTAAGAGCTTTGCTTTTTATGAGTGCACTGATGCTGTCACAATTTGGAATCTTTCCTTTTATCAGCTCTTATATGGTTGGCAATGTTGGTTTTTCGCAAGACTCTCTGGCCTATATTTATCTCTGTGGTGGACTCTGCACCATCATTTCAGGTCCCGTTGTTGGACGCCTCGCAGATCGCTTTGGCCATTTTAATATTTTTCGATTTGCACTCATTTCTTCAATCCCCTTTGTACTCTTAATAACAAACTTACTGCCCGTTCCTCTCTACTTAGCTCTCTTAGCAACCAGTGGTTTTTTTATTGTTAGCAATGCACGTATGATTCCAGCTATGGCCATGATTACCTCAGTAGTAACACCAACTCATCGTGGGAGTTTTATGAGTCTAACGACTTGCGTACAACAGCTGATGGGTGGAGTGGCTTCTTTTTTAGCTGGTTTAGTTATTATCAGTGAAAGTTATGGAC
>CAYMKD010000494.1:0-1670 GCA_964390435.1 uncultured Pseudobdellovibrionaceae bacterium
AGAGCTGAGTTCTCTTTGCTTTGCACAAAAGCTTCAAATATTCTCTCTGTATCATCTTTTAAAATACCTCTTCCGGTATCTATTACGTCGAAAATTAAATTCTCATTCTCCATTGAAAGTTTAATTAAGATTTTACCCGAATCAGTATATTTAAAAGCATTACCAATAACATTAATCAAAATTTGCTTAAGCCTAAGCTCATCTGTCTTAAAGTACTGCGGAAAACCATCGGAAATAACCACTTCAAATCTAAGCCCTCTTTCTTCAGCTTTAGGGCTAAACATTGCATAAAGATCGTCACTTAAATCTTCAGTGTAGATTGTTGTTAAGCTGAACTCTAATTTCCCAGCCTCAATTTTACTGATATCTAGAATATCACTAATAACTTTATTTAAAATTTCACCATTCTTCTTAACTAAATTAGCAAGCTCTTTTGAATCTTTATTGTTGACCGCTCCTTCAGCTATTTCCTCTGTAAATCCTAATATTAAACTCAGTGGCGTGCGAATTTCGTGACTCATATTAGCTAAGAACTGACTTTTGAACATAGACGATCGCTCAGCCGTCAACTTTGCATTTATAAGCTCACACTCAACTTCTTCTCTCTTAGAAATTTCCCCAATTAACTGTTCTACTGTTTCCTCAAGCTTTGAAGTTCTTTGCTTAACTTTTTCCTCTAAACTTTTTTGTTCTTTTAATAATTCTTCATTTAATACTCTGAGTTCCTCTGGACTTCGCAACTCTAAAGCGCGCGGCAAAACCTTCCAAAGTACAATTGCAGTAGCAAAAGAAACTACTGCAGTTATAGCCTTAAAGATTCCTGAAATACCATAAATTGGATACCAAAAGGTCACAATACTCAACAAATGTGTCAGCCCACACCCTGTTATAAAAATACCAAACATAATAAATAACCAATGAAAACCCATATTTGGCTTTTTACTCACAAAGTAAAACAGACATAAAGGTATTGAAAAATATGAAAGAGCAATAAGTAAATCAGATCCTACATGAGTAAATAAAATATCTGAACGCCACAGAAAACAATGACCATGGGGCATAAACCCAATAGTATCCCAAAAACTTGTAGCTGAATTAACTGCCATACTATCAGCAGCTTGCATGTGATGCTCGTGCATATTGTAAATATTATTCTACTAAATTTATGAAAACATCCAATATTGAATTAAGTTGTAGTGAAAACTTAACATTTACTAGGCATTTCAGAGTTTTACTCAAATTAGTTTTATCTGAGCGAAACCCTGAGCTGTAAACCCAAAAAGTGTTAAACTACCACTGGCTGACTATTTTATTTAAGTTTTGCATCTCAATCCACCATTGCCGAGCCCCATCAGGCAAACTTAAAACATCAATGTCTTGAAGCGTATGGCCTTTAAGATATTTTGATAAAAACTTATTAAATGATAACTTCATTTTATGACGATCCATAAGAGCCCAGTCAATATTCTGTCCTAAATTTTTATCTAAGGTTTCTAAAGCCAGTTTTCTAACTTCATAGCTATAATGAAATGTTGGAAGCTCAAGCTCTGTACCATCTTGTAAAGTAAGACTAAGACTTTCACCCGTAGTAGATAAACTATAAATTTCTGCTCTTTCAGAAATAATTGCAGACATGTCAGGAGCAAATATAGATTTATAAAATCTTTGTT
>CAYMKD010000495.1:0-1665 GCA_964390435.1 uncultured Pseudobdellovibrionaceae bacterium
TCGGGTAATATAGAAAAAACGTTTTAGCAATAATTACTAACTACTCAATACTATTTACTTTATGGTACACCGTACTGGATGAGGTTAGAAAAGGATTGTTATCAAAAAATGCTTGAGAAACTATAATCTATTTTATTCTTTTTTCTTTATCTAGAAAGTATCCTTTTTCTTGGTCTTCTGGAAGAGTCTCATATAATAATTCTTCATATGGTTCTCCTAGATTACTGAATTCACAAAAAATGTGTGGAAAGTTATAATATTCGTCCCCTTCCATATCAGTATCTACAATATTATCATAGGGTATATTTCCAATTAAATAAGTATTTAAACTTATCCAGTCTTCAGGGTCCGTCTCTTTCTGCACACCGACTGTTCTCCACTCACGCGTTTTAACGTTATACATTACTCTCTCAATACTCATTATGAAAGAAATTCCTCTGAAATATGGTCTGTGATACCCTACTCGGAACCAAGGTGAAATTCCTGGTATAGAAGAATCTAACTCGGGATAGGAATCTCTATTTGCATCATGAACGATGACATCAGTTCTTCTACCTGGCTTTAAGTATTCCCTAAACTCTTTAGGTATCTTTTTTTTCATAGATAATCTGCGTTTTAATCTACTTATTGCTATAGAACGTTTCCCTATAAGCTTAATATCAAAAAACGTATATAACATATCTGGGCGTTTAGTATAAAGTTCTGCTTCAATAATTGCTGAACCCATTATTTTAACACTATGTAATCCTTTATCTACGGCATATTTAATTAGGCTTTCATGATTTCGTCTTCCAATATCACATGCTAAAACTAGAATGTACTCAGAAGGAGTACTTCTTGGATTTTTCTTAATGTAATCATCAACAATATCTTTCATTTCTTGAAGGGAAATTTTTTTGTATCGTTTACATTGCACTACTACTGTATTAGTAGCGCCATCTCTACTATATTCAGCATATATATCTATCCCACCATCGGCTCCAGCCTTTCCATAGTGACGTATATCCGTCCAGTCGTGCCAACTATATACTAGTTGAAGACACATATCTTCGAAGCGTTCAGCGGACAGGTCTCCTAACGGTAGTCTTGCAAAGGTACGTGTTACTTTTGTCATACTATTGTTAATGTTTTGTAGATAAAGTCTCCTTACCCCCACACCATAACATTTTTTACTATGGTATCTTTTGCTTTATTCCAATTTTTTGCACAATATTCTGCAAAGCTTGGGATCTCTTGAGGTTCGCAAAGCTGACTTAACTCTTCTCCTGGGGGAGTAAATACAACTTTTCCAATAGAAAGACGCTTATTAAGTTTGTCTCCCAGTTCGATCTCAATAGTTTTATTAAAGTATTTTCCTTGAACTTGCGAAGGCAGGCTTTCTTCTTCATAACCAACAGGGTTGTATGCGATCACTCCTAGTGCTGCTAGATTTCCAATAACCTCAGTGTTTATACCATTTTCTGTATATATCGGATGTAATGTATTCTGTATATATGGAGCGTGACTTGATAGATAACCTTCACCTGAGATAGAGACGTCAAAACAACATAAGTGAGAAAATTGTTTCGCGTCCTCTGTACTCATTTGACTTAAAATACTCGTGGCTCTTTTAGAGAAGGAACCAGCTACATTGGCTTCTCCAGCTAAAATTTTCCCCCAAATTTC
>CAYMKD010000496.1:0-1661 GCA_964390435.1 uncultured Pseudobdellovibrionaceae bacterium
AAAATTTGCATTAGTTAAATTAGATTTACTAAAATTTGCATTCAGTAAGTCAGAACTAACAAATTGAGCACTCAATAAATTTGCTCTCACCAAACTTACATTCGGAAGATCTGAACCACTAAAGTCTGTTTTTTCAAGAGCTGCATCATCAAGTTTAGCCGATGTTAAATTTGAATATTTTACGATAGCATTGGTTAAATTAGCATAAGATAAATCAGTCTTGAAAAGAAAAGTATGCATTAAATTGGCGCCAATTAAATTAGAGCCACTAAGATTTGCAATTAGTAAATCTGCAGAAGTCAAATCTGCTGAGCTTAAATTTGCTCCACTAAGATTTGTCCCGCGAAGATTTGAACCACGAAGACTAGCTTTATAAAGAACTCTGCCTTGTAAATCTAGATGGCTTAAATTAGTGCAATCTAACTGGGCACCATTCTTTACAGTAAGCTCACTTTGTTTAGATGCAGTACTATTAAGCCCTGTGCTGCCTTCTTCGTTTACACAGCGACGGCTTTTTTCGTCATATTTAAACTCGGCTCCAAAAGAAGCACCTGTTAATATAAGGACAAGTGAAAAAATAATGCTTGATTGAACCTTCATAAAAGCTCCATTTTTTGTGTAAGGCTCGGCTTTGGACCCACCCAAAGTAAAAAGTCTCAACACGTTAATACACTTTAGTGTGCGAATTGTATTCCAGCATGGTCTGCAAATTAAGAGGATTTCGTCCCTTTTAATATGACATTTTAGGTCACTTAAGCCCTTAATTGTCACAAAAATAGAGCTTAAAACCCTTTAATTCGCATCTAGAGACTTTTGAGTTTTGGCCCGAGCCTTGCTTTTGTAGTGAATGATTAAAAAAGATAGGAGTCAGTTATGAAGTACAGAGCAACAGCTAAAACACTATTAATGTTAGCATCAACATTGGTGCTCGTCAGTGCTTGTACTAATAATGATGATGAGCAGGCACCAATAATTGTGCCCCCAACAGTAGCGGAACAACCTGATGTGACAGGTGGTACTGCAGATGATTCAACGGTAACGGGTACTGACATCTCTGGTAATGCTAGTAATCCAGTAAACTTCTCTGGTGTTGTTGATGATATTTTCTCTGCTGATGAGTTAGAGCGTAGAATGACTGGCTTTTCTAAAGCTTCAGGACAAAATAACTATATATATACAGGTTCTGCAGACGACTATTTATTGATTTATTTACGTAACCGTCAAAACTCACAAGAACCAAGCCAAGCTGAAGGTGATAGATACTTGTCTCAGTCCATCACTAGCGCAAACTTGATTTTCTCAAGCTATTCTACTGCTAAAGTTGAGATTCATCTTTTAGATAAAAAAACGAGTACAATTAAAACTTTACCAATGAACTGTAGTTATGATTATGAGCATGAGGGCATTTGTACAATCCCACAGAGTTTAAAAAATAAACTAAGTATGAATGTTACTGGAAAATTTCAGTGTGTTGATTTAAGTGGCAGCTCTTGTGAGACTTCAGTGTTTACTCTGTACTTTGATAGAGTAAAGGCTGAGATCATTTTTCGCCAAACTAAAGCTGCTCTTTACTTTACTCTTCCAAGTGAACCAAGCAAATCTATTGCTTACAATAAACTTGAGACATTTTTAAATAACTCTTCTGATGGTTTTGATGAAGG
>CAYMKD010000497.1:0-1661 GCA_964390435.1 uncultured Pseudobdellovibrionaceae bacterium
GGGTTTAACGCCCATTTTCTAGCCTCAATTATATTTTCATGCTCCCAGATGTTTAATTCTTCTAAGGTGTTAAGACTTGGAATTAGAGCTTGTTTTTCATCATCGTCAATTGGGGTCTGCCCAAACTCAACAAAATTAATTTTCATCATCACTCCACAAACTTTTGTTTAAATCCTCAGCAAATTCTTTGGCTAAAAATTTAACAGAATTTTTGGGGTCTTTGATTTTTTGATCTTCAAGAGACATGGTATTATTTACATCACTAACCATTGCTCGAGCTCTTTCTTCTGCCCTCTTCTCAACAATCTTTTTTAAAGATCCTCCGTGCGGAATAATCGCGTAATGTAGTTCACAATTCATCGCTGCCGCTAATTGTCTTAAAGATTTTAAAGTGATACTTTCGTCAATTTCATTTTTTTCTAATCTTGAAACGCTGGGCGGGGAAATTTTTAACTTTCTTGCTGGGAATGCCAAAGGCATAGACAAAGCTTCTCTGATTGTTTTGATCCATCCAGATTTTGGCTTAGGCTCAAAACTCATTTTTGCAAAACGACTATCGAGGTTCGTTAGTTGAATTTGTTTTAATCTTTTGGTCATTGTGTTAGAGTATAATCTAATTAATATCTCATAATTATTAGAGTATAATCTAATTTTACAAGACTTTTATTAGAATATATGCTATAAACTATTCTTGGACAACAACAACTTTTATTTTTTCCACAGTTGGAGAGATTTTCTGAACTATTTTCATTAATTTCTTTTCTGAATCTTGTTCGATAAACAGTCTAATAACCCAGTCTCTAACAAACTTATCTGGCGCAGCAAAAATAATTTCTTTTTTCTCGATTTGAAAAATTTCCAGTTTTGATAACCACTTATCCCAATTCTCAGCATCGAACTCTGATTCAAGTTTCTTTCTTATTTTTGGCCAAATTGGATTTGCCTGTGCCTCTTTAAGAACAAGCTTTTTAGCTTGTTTTGCACCTTCAATTATTTTTATGTCAGCATTTTGTTGGAACAAATCCTCATCTTTTTTCTTTTTCGGCAACCAACCTTCTTTTATTGCGTTTCTTACCGCAGCAGCTGGATTTTCAATCTTCTTAGTTTGCAAATATTGTTTCGCTGCTTCTAAACCATTTGAAACTTTGTCAAAATCTTCTTTGTTTCCTATATTAGCAATCAGGTTATTTATTACCGTTTTACTTAAGCGATAGATTGGCAACTCCATTTCACGTCTTAGTTCATCAACATCATACACTTCAACCTCTGATTCAGGCGATTCCAACCTCATATTGGTAAATTTATTTGCTTTCTTGGCGTCAGCAACAAACTCGTCACTCATGTAGAGTGAATACAAAACATCCAGTATTTTGTTTTTTTCCTTTTGAAGATCTGATTTCCACTCAGAAATTACTTTGTTTTCTTTCAACTCATCTAACGCTTTCTCGATCTGTCTCATTCTTTCAGAAACAGTTTTGTAAACTCTCATTCCACTATCACGAACAATTGTAGATAAAAGAATTTGGTAAGGATTAGTTAATGCAGCCTGAACAAACATGTGAGAAATTCTTTTATGCAACCATCTAGAAACCTGCATCTTCATCTTCATCAGTTTTTCATAGTTAATCAGTCTATATGTACCTTGGTTAATTGATCTAGTA
>CAYMKD010000498.1:0-1657 GCA_964390435.1 uncultured Pseudobdellovibrionaceae bacterium
CGGAGGTGAAGGTAAAGATGAAAATCAAGGCTTCGACGCTTTTGTTCCTCTGATTGACTCAGGTATCTCTCTCTACTACTGGTCATCTTCACGGTTCCTCTCTGTGGTAATCTATACATGTAAGAGTTTTGACGAAGAGAAGGCGCTAAGTAAGACAGTCGAGTTTTTTAAGATTGGAGAGAGTGCCACATTATCTTTTTAAACATATGAAGAAAATTACTATAATTGGAGTACGGGCTAGTGGGAAAAGTACACTAGCTAGAGGACTGGGAAAGACTCTGAATATCCCTGTTTGTTTCACCGATTCCCTTTGGTGGAATGCGGACTGGAAAGTTGCGGATGAAGAGTTTGTGGAAAAAAAGGTTAGAGAAGTGTTAGAAAGCGAAAGCTGGATCATCGAGGGGTATATTCAGCCCTTTGGAAAGGAAAAACTGGAACTGGCCGATGTGGTTATCTACCTCGACTACCCTTCTTCAGCAATAGTCTGGAATGGATTGAAGCGATGGTTTTCACATAGAAAAACTCCCCGTCCGGAGCTGCCCGAAGGTTGCGTGGAGCAGATGTCTTGGGAGGATTTTAAGATACTTGTGTTTCGTAAGGAGAGAGGAGAGATTGAGGAGATCTTACAAAAAAGTAAGATTAAAAAGTTGCTGCGTTTTAAGAGCAGAAAACAGCTATACCAGTGGTTAGAAAGTTTCTAATACAGCCAAAGTGAACAAACATCACCTTTTCTAAGACGCCTACTTTGTAATAACAATGAGATAATCTCTAAAGTTCAAGTAATTATCTTTTTGGTATTTTATTATTTTTTCTAAAAACTCTGCGCTTTGTCGTGTACTAGGAGTTTTATCAGTGTTATGAATAAACTTGTAAAAGTTATTTCTATCAAAGACTTTAGCAGTGCTCACTATGTCTCCTACATACATTTTCATTTCTAATTCCTTTACCTCCACTGATACATCTTTTCTTCTGTAAAATTCATTAATGTATTCTGCATAGTTGAATGTGGGATACACCTCATGTAACATCACATTATAATGATCACTGTTCTCAGGTAGGGTTAAGATGAACAGTTTGCCACCCTCATCAAGCAAACTCACTAATTTGTCTAATTGTGCATCAAAGTCTTCTTTGTTCGTTGCCCAATAGTAGTTTGTATGGGATGTAAAAATAATGTCATATGTATGATCTACAGAAAAATTCTTTAAGGTATCTACAAACGCTTTCCCTACAGTATTTTCCTGCTTCAAAAAAGCCACTGCATTAATAAGCGCTTGTTGATTTGGCTCTAGTAAGTCACAACTATATTTTCCAACAATCCTATCTAAGATCTGCTTAGTTGTATGACCTTCTCCACATCCCACATCTAGGAGTAACTTCTTCTCCTTCTTATGTGCATTTATACGTCTGGCAACTTCAAAAATAATAGTATACCAATCTTCATTCAGAGTCCTGATATAAATGTTTTCATAGATATCCGAAAACCTTTTTTCTCCCCAAAAATGCCAGTCTGCCATGTGTAAAATGAGTATCAGAAGAACAATCTTATACTTACAAAGCTTTTAGTTGAGCATCATTTAAAAGCTCTTAATAATAAAGGCATTAATAAATCAGAAGCTAATATATTAAAAGTATTTTATTTAATAAATTTAATTTA
>CAYMKD010000499.1:0-1640 GCA_964390435.1 uncultured Pseudobdellovibrionaceae bacterium
AGCATCATAAATACTTTAAGTCGTCTTATAGGAAGTAACGGCGGTTTAAACTTTAGTATCATCGCAAAAAAGGTACGAAAGCATGGCGCCTAAATCAGTTTGTTACCTTTCAGGCAGGTGGCCACCAGAGTTTTGTGGCATTGGAGATTACACCTATAATTTAGCAAGTGCTTTGGGTACCTTAAAATACAAGGTGCATATTCTCACTCGAGGAAATCAATTACATACTCCCCCCCATACCCATATCTATAATATCAAAGGAACTTGGCGTGGATTATCTACTGTAAGAGGATTTAGAGAGATTCAAAAAGTAAATCCAAATATCCTGCATGTTCAATGGGAGACCTATAGTTTTCAACAAAGCTGGATTTTACCTTGGCTCCTTCAAAGTACAAAAATTCCACTCGTTATTACTTTACATGAGATTTTTTTTAAAAATGCCCTCCATAAAGTTCGTGATTTATCTTGGTTTAAAAATGCCAGGCACTTGATTGTTAATGATCAATTAAGTTTGAGTAAGCTAAATCAATTAACAGAGCTAGCTCACATTCCAAAAAGTGTGATTGGTGTGGGTAGTAATATTCCGAAACAATTTGACTCACAAAAGTCTCTAAACCCAAATGATATTATTATTTCGTATTTTGGTTTTTTAAATGCGGTTAAAGATTTAAGCACCGTTATGCAGGGTCTTGCTTTACTGCCACATAAAAATTGGACATTGAGATTAATTGGCGCATTTAATGAACACAATTTAAATGAAATTAAATCACAAGCTCAATATTTAGAAATTCAAAGTCACTTAGATATCCATAGTAATGTTCATCAAGCTCAGGTATCTCAACTTTTAGCAGAAAGCACGATTTGCATTTTGCCTTTTTCAGACGGTGCCTCACCGCGCAGAGGTAGCCTACAAGCCTGTTTACTACACGAAAAGCCTGTTATCACCACCCAGCCAAAAGTCTCTGAACCACTTTTTCAACACGGTTCTAATTTGTGGCTTTTAAAAGAGCTTTCAAAAGATGAAGTTTATAATGCCGTCCTACAATTGAGTGAAAACGCTGATTTGTATAAAAAGTTGGTACAAGGTTCAAAAATATTGGCCCAGTCTTACGACTGGGAGCAAATCGCAATAAGGCACGACGCAATTTACCAAAATATTTCAATTTAAAATTATTGCGACAAATCCACTATTTAGACTCATAAAGACCTTCCATAAGACCGATTAAATACCTTAGAATGCCTTTAGTATACTGTATAATCACATTTTGTTTATCCTGGATCTTAGGTAAGGTGCTGTACCGAACAGCTCTGCACTATGGGCTTCAATCAAGACCAAACCCAAGACGACTTGAGATTAACGGAAAGCCTCTCATTGGTGGATTGGCAATCTACATCTCGGTTTGCGCCACTGCGATTTTTGTTGGATTTCCACAAACACTTTTGCTATTAGCGCTTTCACTTCCATTAGTTATCGTTGGGGTTATTGACGATGCAAAAGAATTAAAAGCTAAACACAAGTTACCAGTTCAAATAATAGTCGCAAGTGCTTGGCTACTTTCATATAACTCCAGCGAGTGGTTACTTGTTCATTTAGGAATGAGCCCCATGCCCGCATTTTTTATAACTGTCTTTTGGATGGT
>CAYMKD010000500.1:0-1639 GCA_964390435.1 uncultured Pseudobdellovibrionaceae bacterium
AGATCCTTGATGTCGATGCCGGTCACCGCCCGTGCCAGGAGCTTGATGTCGCCGCCGCCCATTCCCTCTTCTTTTCGCATTAAAAAATAAACATAAGCAATTAACCACAAGAATCCGCCACCAAATAAAACCCCTAATAAAGAGTCCAAAAAACCTCTTTCTGGATTTAGTGTAGCCCCTATAAGACCAAGGACAATTCCTGATAAGGTAAAAGTATCCGGCAAAATCATATGTTCTAAATCTATGAAGCTGCTAGTAATTAAACCAAAAAAGAAAATTAAATACTCTAATAAAACCCACTGCCAACCAACGACAAGATAAGTGAATAGAAAAACGAGAGCCATTGAAAGCTCAACAATGAAATAGCGAAAACTAAATTTAGCACCACAGTGACGGCAAATTCCTCTTCGCAAACACCACGATAGAAGCGGAATATTATCAAACCAAGCAATTTTTTTGCCACAAGAGTCGCAATGCGAACCAGGACTCACAATGCTTTTGGACTTCGGCAAACGTATAATAATCACATTGGCAAAAGAACCAAGAACAGCGCCAAGAATGAAAAATAAAGAAGGCCAAAAAATAATTTCAAACAAGATCTTTTCTCCGAAATATTATAAGTGTCACATATAAAGTTAATACTGACCATGCTAAAGCATGAATACTCGCAAGAGATATTTGTGACCAGGCTACTCCCTCTTGTACAAAAACATGCTGACGCCAATTCATTTGATATAAGTGCGGAGTACACCAATTAAGAACTTCAGCAAATATCATAAAGGCAGGTGAATCACTATGTTCAGCAAAATATTTTAAATCTGGTAACCAGTGACCTAAAATGAAAAGGCCAAAGCTGGCAAATAAAGCCACAACAGGACGCAAAAAAGTGGCTAGAAAAAAAGAGAGAGCCGATATAGTTAAAACCTCTAAAGAAATACCAAAACCAATTTTTAATAATACGGCAATTAAACTAACCTTGCCCACCAATAAAGCAAGCACCATGCAGAGAGAAAAAATAGTCCCAATTAAAACTCCAAAAAGCCCAACATATTTACCAATCAAAAACTGCCCGCGACTCACTGGTCGCACCAAAATCGTGGAATAAGTGTATTTTTCAATTTCACGGTTAACAGCATAACTTCCGGAGAAAATAGCCATACCCATAGCTGTGAGGTGAATAGCAGCAAGGCTAAAATTAATTAAAATTCGCTCTTGCTCTGCAAAACTCATTTCACCTAAAATTAAACTCAATAATATAAGCACAAAAGATATAAATATTATTGCAATGTAAAGACGATCCCTTAAGGCTTCTCGTAAAGAGTTTTGAATTAAAGCTAAAACGACCTGCGCATAAGTCTTCACGACAATCCCTGCTTACGTATTTTACGTACATTTGCAAAAGCTTGTTCTAAATTCATATTTGAGTTGTTTAAAAACTTTTGCAAACTTCCAGTAAATATGGCCTTTCCCTGATCTAAGATAACTAGGTCTTGGCATAACTCTTCCATATCTTGCAAAAGATGGCTGCTAAAAAATATGGTTTTACCCTCATTTGAGAGTTGTTTGAAAACTTCTTTCATTAAAAATCGTCCATCAGGATCCAGCCCTGACATCGGCTCATCTAAAATTAAAAAATCAG
>CAYMKD010000501.1:0-1637 GCA_964390435.1 uncultured Pseudobdellovibrionaceae bacterium
AATTAATTCATTTTCTCCTTCGCTTAAATCAAAAAATATTAAGCTTGATGTAACCTTTAACTGTGATCAAAATATGCAAATATTTTCAGATGCAAATCGCATTAGCCAGGTTCTTACCAACCTCATAAATAACTCCATTAAATTTTCTGATCAAGGCACCATTAAAATTACTGTTACTGATTACCTTACTAAATCCGCAAACAGAGCAAATCTTGTTATTGATATCGAAGACTCCGGAATTGGCATCTCTTCAGAAAGCCAAAAAAATCTATTTAAAGCCTTTCATCAAGGTGATAGCTCTGTTGCACGCAAATTTGGCGGAAGTGGTCTTGGCTTAGCTCTATCAAAAAAAATAGCTGAAGCCCTAGGTGGCAGACTGGAACTTAAAAAAAGCATTCCAGGCAAGGGAAGTCATTTTTCATTTCAATTTCCAATAGAGCACACCCCTAAAGATTTAATTACAAAACAGACAAGCCCAATCATTCAAAATAGTATCCATACTGAGCACTTCCATAACAGAAAAATTTTACTTGTCGAAGACTCGCCAGATAATGCTACTTTGGTTTGTCACTTTATTAAACCCTTAGGTATAAACATCGATATTGTAACTGATGGATTACAAGCCGTTAAAGCAGCACAAAATTTTTCTTACGATTGCATTCTAATGGATATACAAATGCCTTGTATGGATGGACTTGAAGCTACACGCATTATCCGCGAACACGGTTTTAAAAAACCAATTATTGCACTGACCGCACACGCCTTACCCACAGAAGCACAGAAGTCCCTCAATGCGGGCTGCAATATTCATTTAACCAAACCCATTAATAAAACTGAGTTAATAGAGTCTTTAAGAGCTCAGCTTATCCCTGATAAAATAACACCGGCCCTTCATGCATAGGCAGAATCTACACAAAAGCAATGTTTAAACCGATTTTCCTAGATAATTTCTCAATAAAAGAATAAGTGTCATTTGCCCGCTTAAGAGTAAGGACCTAGTCTATGAATTCATTTGCTGATTTTGAACTTTTATCAAGTCTTCAAAAAACCCTTAAAGAAAAACACCTAGTTAAGCCCACAGAAATTCAAACTCGAACAATTCCTTTGTTAATGAGTGGAAAATCTGTTGTTGGTGTTGCTGAAACTGGAAGTGGCAAAACTTTAGCTTATGCTTTGCCAATGCTTCACCTGTTAAAATCCCTAGAAGCCCAAGGAATGCCCATTGAAATAGAAAGAGCTCCACGGGCACTTGTTATGGTACCAACTCGCGAGCTTGGAGAGCAAGTTTCTAAGGTTTTTAAAACCTTTACTCATCACACACGTTTAAGAGTAAGACCAGCTTTAGGTGGAATGAGTTTTGAGCAAGCTAGAAGAAATACTTCTGGCACCTTTGAAATTCTTTTAGCAACTCCTGGACGACTTGTACAAATGATGGAGAGAAAACTCATTGATCTCACAGATGTTCGTATGTTGGTTTTTGATGAAGCTGATCAAATGATGGATCAAGGTTTTTTACCAGATTCTAATTTTGTTGTCAGTGCTTGTCCAAAAAATTTACAATTAGCCTTATTTTCAGCTACCGTATCTACAGCAGTTCAGGAACTTTTAAATAATCTTTTTGCTAGTGCTGAAGTCAT
>CAYMKD010000502.1:0-1633 GCA_964390435.1 uncultured Pseudobdellovibrionaceae bacterium
AATTAGACAAACTGACTAATAACTGATCTTTTTCATAAGAAAATTTTAAATTCTTCATTTCATGAAGAATTTTTTTAGTTTCCTTTCGATACTTTTCCAGATCTTGAGTTAAACTCAGATTCTCAACCGAAGCCGCCTGAAGTTTTTGTGTTTGCTTTAACAAGTTCTCAAGACGCATCTGTGCCCGTTGTGTATAGTTTTGAAGACTTATATAAACTTCTCTTAAAGAGGTGACCTTTGACCAACTATTTGCAAGCAAGCAACCCTCTTCCATCAAAATACGATCGCGTCCTTGTGCCTGAAGCCGAAGACAATAATCAGATAAGTAAGATCCATAATAATTTATCATAGCAATAACATCTGTATTTGCATAAAAATTATCATGCCCAACAATTTGCTCAATTTTTTGATTTGTCGCCTTGTGCACTTTAAGCCGAACATTTTCTGAATAAAATGCCATTTTACCTTGCCATGGCACACTAAAGTCAGCCCAACTCCTAATGTGATATTGATCTTTTAAAATATCTGTACCCTCATCAACTAGGGATATAGAGAAATCTTCAATATTTACATTTTGCATTGCAAACTGATTTGAGATTTTCTGCAGAGTTGCATTTATTTTTTGAAGATCTAATAAATACGAACCGGTAAAACCAAGACTCACAACAGCTGAAGTAATTAAAAATATTTTTAGATAAGATGATCTCATAAAAGCTCCTTTTAATTTTTAATAAAAGTGAGCTAACAGATTTGCGCTACGAATTCTTGTAGTAGGCATCTTGATTATGTGAAGACTTCTAATGAAATTTGATTTTTATATTTGAGACGCTTCAATTCTAAAAAATTTATTTCCTTCTAAGCGCACTCCCAATTGCACACGCTCAATCTCGAGCACTCCTTCTTGTTCTGCTTTTTTCAAGCTCTCTTTTTATTCGCCATAAGGCCTCCCTACCCTGGCCCATGGTTTCAGGATTTCAAAGTCAATATAGGTGCTTTCTGGGCTAAACCCTCCCTTCAGCTCTTCAAGCCGCATTGAAACCAATCTAGCGGTGGGTTAGTTTAAAGTTTAGACACACAGACACAATTTGTCGTCCAAAATGCAATATAAGCAGATATCTGAGTAATTAATCAAGCCACATATCTGTTTTAAGATGGCACAACTTATGCAAACTTGCTTAATGATGGTTTTTTAACAAGGAGAAAAAAGTGAAATCTAAAATTATTGCTTTGATGGTATTTGTTCTCTTACCTATTAGCTCATTTTCTGCAGGGCTCATGGCTATAGTTATTAACCCGACTCTTATTTTGATTGGACTGGCGGGTATTCCTATAGCGGGATTTATCGAAAACAATGATCTCAGGCGCGGATATAAGTTACTCAACGCATTGGTAATTCTTGATGGTGAGGAGAGTTTTTCTAGCTACAAAGCTCTCGATGAAAACGAAGCGGCTAGGCTCGGCATTACAGATGAGCAACTATCAGCATACAATAGCTCTTTGGATCGTTTAAATATTGCCTATGACCTTGTTGCAGATAAGATTCAAACGGCTCTGGATCAAGGGCTATCGGGAGAAAAGCTATCGGAGTTTGTAAAAAACGAACAGAAACGTATCATGATTGAACTGAGTATTC
>CAYMKD010000503.1:0-1626 GCA_964390435.1 uncultured Pseudobdellovibrionaceae bacterium
AAAGGTTCTGCTTGATCTAGCCTTTGCGCTTGAATCCATAATCGCTTTGCATGGGTTTTGGTTATAACTTTAGACAAAAGCTCCTCACTTATTTTGCACATGTGTAGATGGAGCTTTTTATTTGGTCTACTTATAATTGGTTTAACTTCTAAATTTCTGCAATAAGTCAGATGTGAGCATTTAAGATTTATCTGCTAACAAACACAAAGCCACAAACTTGTCTCCATTGCACCAGGTAATATCGATACGCCCAGCTTTTCCACTTCACTGCCAAATTCACGTCTAACAAAAGCATTAGGCATAAGTACTTCAAAGCGCTCACCGCCACTTAAAATAGCAAGCACCGCATGTTGCTCATTGTAAGAGCGCCAAGCCCATGTGTCTGGATATTCGTAGGGCAATAAAATATCATGTATATGAACAATCACACCTTTTTTTAATTGCGGAAGAATTTCTAAAAATAAATAATCTGTGTCCGCACCTGGCATAAAAATATGACTGCCATCAATAAATAAAATATCATTTTCATTTAAATCGGTGAGCATTTCTGCTGAAACTTGATCCACAGTCTTGCGAGTCACTTGAGTGCAGATAGCATCAATATCACGTCGTGGCACTGGATCAATGGAGTGCAAATGAGTAGAAAGTCCCCCATCTTTTATAGCTTGAGCCATAAAACGAGTGGAGTGCCCAGAACCAATTTCAATAACTTTTTTAGGCTCAAATTTTCTCACCATTGTATAAGCCATCACACCATCTAAACCAGGAAACCAGTCTTGATTAAAGCGTGGCTGATTAGCCGCTGGCGAATCTTGCCATTTTTGGAATTCAGCTTTGTACTTCATAGCCTCATCAAGCCAGGAGCTAAACTGTGAATGTTTGGCTAGCCACGCCTTTTTTAACCATGCGTAGATGAATTTTTCATTTTTTTGAGGCATTACAGATCGATAGCGATAAGGGATATAATAGCCAAAAGGACGCCCCCCAAGCCCGCTCCAGTGACAAATTGTTGCCATGGCATGCAAAAAGCGGCGTACTTTCAGGTGATTAAACATCTTTGGTCCTATTCTTATAGAAACTTAAATATTAAGGTCTAAATTATCAAATCTTCGTAAGATATTAAATATATTGCAATATAACCAAAAACTAAAGGAATAATCTCTTAATTTATGGCATTTTATGAACACTGAAGTTGCTTTTGTTTTTGGTATACAGCTTGCTTATAAGATTTAGGTTGTAGACAAATTGCCACCAGAAAGGTTCGTGTGATTCAAATTTCTCAATTACCTAAAGCTGTTGTAATTACTGGTGCTGCTGGTTTTATAGGCAGCTCATTAGCCGAACGCCTTCTTGCTGAAACAGATCTTGTTGTTATTGGAATTGATAATTTTCATGATTATTACCCTAGAGCTTTAAAAGAAGCTAACTTAGAACCCTTAAAAAATAATAAACGCTTTATATTTTTTGAGTCTTGTTTTTCAAACCCAGAGATGTGGCTTAAAATTAGACGCAGCTACCAGGTTCGCACCGTCATTCACTTTGCAGCTTACGCAGGAGTCCGCCCTTCTTTGCAAGACCCCACTGGCTACTATGAAAACAACGTTACAAAAACAATTGCCATGCTTG
>CAYMKD010000504.1:0-1618 GCA_964390435.1 uncultured Pseudobdellovibrionaceae bacterium
CGTCCGCCTGTCACGCGGAAGGCCGCGGGTTCGAGTCCCGTCCACCCCGCCAATTATTCCAGGTCCATACCGGGTTCTGGGGTTCTACGGTTCTATGGCTCAGCACAAAACCTAACGCTCTCTTTATGAATTATGGGGTTTTGGGTAGAAGCTTTTTTGTATAACATGCGTGTGGTACCAAGAGGTTCGTTATTAGAACCTAGCACCGGCTTCCACTCAATATTTCCTCTAAAATTTGACACCTTTGGAAATATACTGATTTTGTTCATCACTCCAGGCTCACTTAAAGGTGTAATCAATATTGTCTCAAGAGCGAGAGATTCTGCTATAGAAATTTCTAACTCTATATACTGATGTTGATGCGGTGGCAGTTGGGGGACAAAACCGAGAAATTTTTCACCATGCGTAAGCATCAAAGAGGGTTGGGGCTGCTCTTTTGCAGATCTTTCCACTACAAGCGTAATGGACTCTTTACTTCCTGAACAAATCCAAGTAGCCGGCCAATAACGAGTTCGCATCAAGTGTCCATCAACCGAAACATATTTACGAACATCATTTACAGCTTGCTCTAACTCCATTATCAAGTCGACCTTAGAGTCTGGAGCGGCGGTTTGCAATAATGGCGCATTGGCGTAGCTGGACAGTGAGATGTACCTATCTATGGTCGAACTTGCATGGCAGCCGACGAGACGCAATAGTCCTAAGCGATCATGTACTTGGGAAAAAATAGGAGCAATATTGTTTCCATGTGCATCCAATATACCTCCTGCTAAACTGCTTTCCTGCCTTGTAGCATGACTGACCCAAATAAAAGCGAGTGTGTTGCGATCATTTAAGTATTTTGAGGCCTCATTTGCAGAAGCCTGCATGATAACCTCAATTTCGTATTCGCTGTCTATGGAAGCAAGTCTACGTCTAATATACTCGTCAAGATTCATTCCCATTAAAATGTGTTGATTGCTAAGTGACAATTGGTGGGAATTAAAAAGACGTATTAGGGCATTGTTTGTGTGAATGGTTCTCTGTAGTTTTTTTTGTAAAAGCTTTAAGTTACTTTGATCGAAATCTTTTAAAAAATTCTGGTGATCTTTTGATGGGTGATCTAAAAATTGAGTAAGTTCTTGCATCGGGAAATAGCTATTATTTAAATAATCGACTTGGCTAGATCCTACCAGCCTGGGGTGAAATGGTCGATCTTTCAGTTGCTGCCAACTCAATTGCTCAAGTTGTACTATCTTACGAAGGACATGGTATAAATACATATTTAAACTGGGGTATACAGAAGATTGATTATTCAGACGATTTGCCCAAAGTTGCTTGGCAAGATTCTGAACCTCTTCGACCTGATTGTTTAACTCTTGAGTTCTTTGCTCTAAGGTATCTTCGCCCTCAGGTATTAGATCCAAAGAAAATAAAAAAACAATTTTAGGTCGACTAGGCTCTTCAGCTAGTGACTGAGTAGCAAACAGAGATATCGTAATTAGTAATAGAAGTCTTACTCCTAGAAGGAGGCTTTTAGTTAGTGAGTTTGAATCTCTAAAAGCCATCTTAAGTCTACTCATGAGCCGATTCCAGAATTATTCTCATAACCTCAATAGCTTTCTCCGGAATACTCAGT
>CAYMKD010000505.1:0-1599 GCA_964390435.1 uncultured Pseudobdellovibrionaceae bacterium
AGTACTTGCGACCTCTTGTTTCTTATAAAATTGAGGCAGTGTGGCTCTTTATTGGTAGTGAAGGTGGTTTTTCAAAAGAAGAGGTCGATATTTTTAAGGACTTAGGTCTAGACTCAGTTTCTATGGGAGCTCAAATATTGCGTGTGGAAACGGCTTGCCTGACCTTGGTCGGCATTCTAAAATACGAGTTCGGTTTGTTAGGCTAAGGAGGCACTCGTGAGTGATCTATTTGATGAATTTGAATTTAAGCCGCTCACAGAAGGTTTGGGCTTTCATAAAAAAACTACAGCTCAAGCTTCAACTAAAACTCCGGATTTAAAATATGAACCTGCAAAAAAGCAAAATCTGCCTGAGATAGAGAGTCCTGATTTTTTATTTGAGAAGGAAGCTGCTGAGCTAACTCCCCCACTACCGAGATCTAATCATGTATCTAAGCCTGCACCAATTAAAAAGCCAGAGTCTCAACCTACACAGAGCAGTGCTACGATTGATCAAGTTTTAAAATCGTTAAATCAGAAACGCCCTACGGAATTCATAGAGCCTGTGAAACATCAACAAACTGAAGAATTAATTTCATGGTCAATGGGATCTTTTGTATTAGATCAAATCATGATTTTAGCTTTCAGCTTACTTATGGTAATTTCACTAATTGTGATCACTCATGTTGATTTACTACAAAACTTAACTCAACCTACTGAGGGCTCCATATTGTATGCATCTTTGGTTGGTTTATATCTCGCGGTTATGTGGATATACTATACAGCTTGCCGAATTTACATGGGACACACTCTTGGAGAATGGGCTTTTGATATTGAGTTAGGAACTGAAGAGCAGCAGGCCTCACCATTTTATGGTTTAAAAGTTATTTTTAGATCACTTTTAATTTTATTTAGCGGCGGAATTTTATTTCCCATTTTATCGTTGATATTTGGTCGTGATCTAGTAGGTCAGCTGAGCGGTGCTAAGCTTTGCCAACAAATAAAATAATGGGTCAAGTTCAAATTGATTGGTCTAAACTTAAGGCCTCTTTAGAAATATATAGAAAAAAGAAAAAAATTGTATTTACTAACGGATGTTTTGATTTGCTTCATGTTGGTCATATTCGTTATTTGCAAGAGGCTAAGGCTCAAGGAGACATTTTAGTTGTCGCCATTAACTCAGATGAGAGTGTTAAAAAATTAAAAGGCCCTGAGCGTCCACTGCAAAATCAAAATGATCGAGCTGAAATCCTTGCTGCCTTAGCAGCAGTAGATTTTGTAACTATATTTTCTGAGCTCACACCCAAAGAAGTTATTGAAGCTGTCAAACCTGATGTTTTAGTCAAAGGTGGGGATTGGCGAGTGGATCAAATTATTGGTGGCGACTTCGTTCAATCTTATGGTGGTACAGTTAAATCTTTAAAATTCATAGACGGACGCTCAACAACAAGTCTCGTTGAAAAAGCTCGTAAGTAAATTCTTATATAAGCTTCCCAATGTAAATAAATAGCTCAGACATACGTTTGGCACTCGCTTGCAATTGAATAAGTGTTTTGGAGCTGCTGGCCATTTTAATAATATGAGGCCGCCCTCCGTGGGGACTGCTCCACCTGCGGTGGGG
>CAYMKD010000506.1:0-1595 GCA_964390435.1 uncultured Pseudobdellovibrionaceae bacterium
GCGTGTGCCTATGCTATCCGCTGTCATGGATTGATCCTTTGGAAATAAGCGGTAGCCTGTGATGCCACAATAGGGATAATGTTTTTCAGTATAAGGAAATAGTACAAAACTGGAACCATCCACTTCCTGTGCAAAAATATAAATATAACAGGGCGTTTCATTTTTTACTTCCATTTTATTTTATTCTTCGTCTTGGTCTGCATCTGTTGCAGCTACTTCTGTTGGAGCTTGTTCATCGTCTTTTTTCTTATTTTTCGCTCTTTCAGCTGCCAATTTTTGTTTTTGTGCATTTTCTTCAGCTTGAGCAGGATCAATAACAACTTTCACTTTCATTGCAGATTCAACACCGGCAAATAATTTAAGTTTTATTTGAAACTCACCAAGTTGTTTTATTGGGCTTTCAATTACAACTAATCTTCTTTCAACAATTATGCCTCTTTTTTCTAATTCTTTAGAAATTTCAGCACCGTTAATAGCCCCAAACAATTGACCATTGCTTCCAACTCTTCTAACAAATTCTAAAGTCAAAGACTTTACTTTGTTTTGTAGTTCTTCAGCTTTTTTTCGCTCTTCATCCATTTTCTTTTGTAAACGTCTTTGCTGATCTTCCATTATTTTTTTATTTTTTTCATCTGCAATTACTCCCAAACTATTTGGTAGTATAAAATTGCGAGCAAAACCAGAAGACACACTTACCATCTCACCAACATTTCCTAGAGATTTCACTCTCTCTGTTAAAATAACTTTCATATATTACTCCTTTACATTTCTTGGTTTAAAAAATTTGCGGAAGTTTACCCACAAATCAAACAGCCCCAACAACGCCAACATCCAGGCCATCGTGAAAACTGTAAATACAATTAAAAAAGACCGAACAAATCCACGAACTTTTAACCAATCTAGCATATCAACATAGATGCCAAAACCTTGAAAAAAATAAAAAATGCCAAACACAGTTAATGCCGTTTGTATTCCTATTTTTGACAATTCATTTGGAAGTTTATCCAAAAATAAGGTCATCCCTAAAACTGCTATAAATGGCCATATCCAAATTTCAGGTACTTTAAATCTAATGAGAGACTTTTCAGTAAATGGATAAGCCATTTCTTGTCTAAAAAGTCGCACACTTCTAAGTAGTAAAAATAAATTTATCCACAAGCCTACAAATATTCCTTTTAAAAGGTAATTTGGAATTAATTTTACCGTCTCTTTCCACATTGCTTCTGGATTTTTAATTAAATTTAAAAGTTCTCTCTGCTCTTCACCTTTAGAAAAAAACTCGTCATTCTTTTCATCTACTTGCTGTGCAAATTGAGCAAATTGTTCCATCGCCATAGTTTTTACCGGAACCTTTAAGGCGACGATACTCATGCCAAGGACAATTGCCAATAACAATAAGGTAGCTCCAGAGACAAATAGTCCTTTAACAGGATCAATGCCTCGAAAAACGATTTCTGCTAAAATAGCTGCAAATAAACCAGACATTAAAAACATCACAACAACGTAAGGATTAAGAACAACATATCGACTTAACGTATACGCCAAAACTAATCCTACAGAAAAAAGGGCAAAACCTTTTGCTCTACCATAAATAA
>CAYMKD010000507.1:0-1577 GCA_964390435.1 uncultured Pseudobdellovibrionaceae bacterium
AACCTAACAATGCTGAGGTGTGTCGATGCCCCAAAAAGCAAAAAAACTCAAGCTACTAAAGCCTCTACATCGTCTAAAGGTAAAGCTGAAAAGGCCAAAAAGCCAAAAGAAAAATCAGCGACTACTGAGAAAGTTGTTAAGGCTGCAAAAGCGCCAAAAGCCCCGAAGGCTCCAAAGCCTCCTAAAGAGCCTAAAGCCCCTAAGGTCCCAAAGGCCCCTAAAGTAGCAAAGCCAAAACTAGATAAAGCGGAAGCTGCAGCAGCAAAAGTGGCACGAGCTGCTGAGAAAAAAGCTGCAAAAGTAGCAGCTGCATTATCGGCTGAGGCTACTGAGAATGAAAAAAAATGGTTTGATTATTATGAGAAACATAAGAATGAAAAAGCTCCTAATTATGTAATGTCTGGTGAATTCACTGCTAAAACAGGGTTAAATCATAAAACATTAGGTTGGGGTTATATTTTAGAAGTACAAAATAGTCGTCTTGAAGTTATCTTCAAAGACGGTGTTAAAATGTTAATTAGTAATTATCGTCCCAATAAATAAGTGAGATATAATGGCAAAAGATGATTTGGCTCAACTTGATGGAAAAGTAACTGATGCTCTAGCAGGCGGACTATATAAAGTTAAGCTTGATGGCAATGAAGTTGAGATCACTGCAAAACTGTGTGGGAAAATGCGCCGATTTAATATTCGTGTTGTAGTTGGAGATAAAGTAACGGTAGGGGTCTCTCCTTACGATCCCACTCATGGGTTAATTATGTATCGTCACAAGTAAGCTTTTAAGCTTGTACTAAATATTATGGAACAAAAATTTCAAAATTATCTTAACCAAAAACTTCCAGAAATTAATCCTAAATCAGCAGTAGCTGTTTTGGATTTAGCTGCAGAGGGAGCTACAGTTCCATTTATTGCCCGTTATCGTAAAGAGAAAACAGGCAATCTTGATGAAGTACAGATTCGCGCCGTTATTGAAACTAAAGAAACTTTTGATGAAATTATTAAGCGTAAAGCATTTTTAGTAAAAGAAATTGGTGATCAAGGCAACCTCACCTCTGAGATTCGCAAAAGGATTGAACTAAGTTTTGATCTTGGTGAACTTGAGGAAATCTATAGGCCCTTTAAAAAGAAAAAGAAAACGAAAGCGACTATAGCTCGTGAAGCAGGGCTTGAGCCTTTGGCCGATTGGCTTTGGAGTTTAGCTCATGGTGAAATAAGCGACACAACAACATTAGAAGTCAAAGCTAAAGAGTTCATTAAACCTACTTTGGGATTTGCCACGTATGACTTAGCTCTTAAAGGAGCTCAAGATATCTTAATTGAGAAAATTGCCAACGATGCTGATCTAAGACTTCAGGTCAGAGATGATTTTTTTAAAAACGCAAAACTTGCCTCTAAAAAAACTAAGAACTATAAGCAACACTCAAAATATGAAATGTATGCTGAATTTTCTGAGCCAGTGCAGAGTCTTCTTGAGACAAAGGCTTCACATAGATACTTAGCTATGCGTCGCGGTTGGCAAGAGGGTGAGCTTGCAGTAGAAATTCAAGGCAGCGAAGAAGAGCTTCTAAAAAAATATG
>CAYMKD010000508.1:0-1570 GCA_964390435.1 uncultured Pseudobdellovibrionaceae bacterium
GCCTTTGATGGTCGGTATTTAATACCTGGGTTTAAAGATTCTTCTACAAACTACAGTGCTGATGCTACTGAATACAATTTGGGACCGGTTGTGGGTATGCAAATGCCAACAGTTGGGCTGAGGCTTTGGGGAACTTATGTTTTTAGTGGTAAATTAAATCCAGAGCAAAGTGGCTCTTTTGATATTATGTTTGCCAATGCTTCAGGTTATCGAGTTGGTGCAGGATTTAGAGTAGAAATGCTTAGCTTAAACTTAGAGTATCAGCAGTTGAGGTACGGACAATCTACATTAGAACAGGTTGGGCCATTCGCAATAGATTCAAACTTTGATAGTGTAAACTTGGAAAGCAAAATATGGATTGCAAGTGTTTCATTTCCATTTGAGTTTTAATTTATAAAAATAAGATCTACCTCTTTACATTGTGCTCCTTTTAAGATTAGATTTCTTAAAAGGAGTGCATATTTTTATGAAAAAAATATTAATAGGTCTTGCTATTTTAATTGGAATATTTTTTCTTTTGGGTTTGGTAGCTCCAAAGGATTTTGTAATTGAGAGAGAAGTCGTCATCAATAAACCTAAAGAGCAGGTTTTTAATTATTTAAGACTTATGAAAAATAATCAGAATTGGAGCCCTTGGTCTAAAATGGATCCTCAAATGATTATCGAAGAAAAAGGTGAAGATGGAACAATTGGTTACATTTACTCTTGGTCTGGAAATAAACAAGTAGGTATCGGAGAGCAAGAAATTAAAAACATAGTTGAAGGTGAACGAATTGATTTAGAGCTTCGATTCAAAGAGCCCATGGAAGACACCAGTGCTGCTTATTTTATTACAGAGGCCGTTGACGAAAATCAAACAAAAGTTAAATGGGGCATGGTTGGTAAATGGAATTTTCCAGGCAATGTAATTTGCATGATCTTAGATATGAAAAGCAAGCTCGGTGAGCAATTTCAAGATGGACTTAATAGTTTAAAAGTTGTGCTTGAACGATAGATTTTTAAGGGCGCAAATAATGACAGTTATAGCCACCAGGATTTTTTAACAAGTAATCTTGGTGTTCTTCTTCGGCTGAATAAAATGTCATGGCATCTACGACTTGTGTCACAATGGGGTTTTTAAATACTTTTTCAGCTTCAAGTGATTCAATAACTTTTTTTGCGATTTGTTTTTGTTCTTCATCTTGTGTAAAGATGGCCGATCGATACTGAGTTCCAATATCATTGTGCTGACGATTGAGAGTAGTCGGATCATGCATGCGAAAGAAAAGTTTCACAAGAGTTTCGTAAGTAATTTGTGTAGGATCAAAAATAATTTCAATGGCTTCAGCATGGCCAGTTGTGCCAGTACAGACCTCTTTGTATGTGGGATACTTTGTTGTGCCGCCCATATAGCCAACAGTGGTCTCCAAAACACCAGGAGTTTTTCTAAAAATTTCTTCGACTCCCCAGAAGCAACCACCCGCGAATGTAGCTATTTCTTGTTTATTTTTAGACATAGGTAAATCTCATTGATATTTGTACATCTGAGTGCAAATAAAAAACGTTCATTTTTACCATTGAAAAGCTCCTT
>CAYMKD010000509.1:0-1551 GCA_964390435.1 uncultured Pseudobdellovibrionaceae bacterium
CAACTGTTTTTCCTTTTTCATGGCAATAAGAACAAGTCCGATTTTTTTCCTTTTCCGTCTTTACATTACAACAATCGGACATCATTAAATACCTTCCGCCTGAGATTGATAACCCGCTTTTGTTGTGGCTTCTGTAATTTGTTTAAGAGTTGTCTTTGTCGGATCGAAAATAACTACGGCTTGCGGTGGCTTAAGAGTAACAGTTGCTTTTTGAACCCCTTCTACTTTCATCAGGCTTTTCTGTACAGTGATTGTACACATTTCACACGTCATTTTGTCTACTTTGAGAATTACTCGCACCGCTGAAGGATAACCAGCTTTGGTAGTTGCCTCAACTAAGTTTTTTAAAGTGCATATTTTAGGATCATAAGAAACCACTGCTTGAGGCGGTTCAAATGTAACCTTTGCATCTTTAACGCCTTTAACTTGGGTTAAACTTTTCTTGACTGTTATTGCACACATATTGCAAGTCATTTTCTGAATTTCCAGGGTAGCCTGCACAGTCTTTGTTTGTGCTTCTGCTCTAGCTGAACTCAGAAAGTATGGCGCAAAACGTGGCGCTAACAGCAACATTGCTCCAATTATTACAGCAAACCAAACAATAATATAGTTAATTCGTTTTGATTTGAGTTTAGCACAATAGCTACCATTTTCGCATGTTGTTTGTGGTTTTTGATAAAGCCTGTAGATCCCTAAGCCTAGGGATCCTATCGCAGTAGCAATCAATAAAGGGCTATAGGGCTCTAAAGCGCTGAGATTGCTGATCCACGCCCCACTGATACCCAACATCAAGAGAACAAATGGCCCAATACAACATGCGGAAGCAGCAAAAGCAGCGCCCAAACCAGCAATAAGAGGCCATTTATAATTTTTTTTCTGAGGGCTATCAATGTGTTGCATACTAAACTCTCCTTTTCTATTCTCCGTCATCGTCTTCCAACGCTCTTAGGATGGGACATTCTTCTGAATCTTCTCGCTCAACACAAGCACAAATTAAATCTTGTATTACAGTCTTCATTTTCAGTAAAGTATTGATTTTATTTTCAATTTCTTTAAGCTTAAGGGTTGCTTTTTTTTGAACATCTTCACATTGTTGCAAAGTAAACGTATTCGATGATGTCCTTAAATCAAGCAATTCTTTAATTTCTTTTAAAGAAAACCCAAGTTCTTGTCCATGTTTAATAAACTTCAAACGTAAAATTGTGTTTTTAGAATATTGTCGATAACCAGATGAATTTCTGTTTGGAATTGGCAAAAGCCCCAATTTTTCATAATACCGAATGGTATCAATGTTTACTTGGGTTTCTTTTGCGACTTGGCCGATATTAAATTTATACTCGTTATCTATTTTTGACATATCTTTAGCTTAAACCCTGAAGTATACTCCAGAGTCAAGACCTAATCAAAATATCTTGCGACAGCCAAGATGATGCAGTTAGTTGGCCGCGCTCCTGACGGGGATTCCTCTTTAAGTCGTAAATCCACTCTCTGCCTCGCTATCCACCTCTGGCACCGTCAGGTGTCCGGCCAACGCTCGCACATAACCTGCGG
>CAYMKD010000510.1:0-1542 GCA_964390435.1 uncultured Pseudobdellovibrionaceae bacterium
AGGGCAGCCCCAAGAACGACCTACATGATGAGCGCCTTCATTCACATACCAAGCACCATGCATTACGATAGAGCGACTATAAGCATTCGCATTAAAACCGCGCTCTAACCCTTTGAGTCTTAATGAAAAACCATTGTGGCCGTCGTAGGTTGTATCGGTCACAAAAACCCCTAAGCTGGATTTATGAGTACCCGGTGCATCGGAGAAACTTTTCGCATACAGATCACCTGTTTGAGCCCCATGACTTACTACGGTATTCAAAAGGAGCTTGTTGTGCTGAAGATCTAAGACCCATAAACGACGACTGGTCGATGGCATTGAATAATCAATGATCGTTAGTATATCAGAGTGTGTTATGCCTCTAAGCTTGGCTTTAAGGTGGGCTGTGTAGGCTAGATTAGCTACTTTGCCAGCAAGACCAGAAGGCAAATTTGTGCTCAAAATGCTGGGTTTTGAGTGAAACTGAACGAGAGAATAGCTTGTAGGAGAGGTTAAGGCAGAAATTGTCAAAACAATAGCAAAAAGTAATTTATTAATCATAGGGCTTTACCTTTAATAGTTTGTAACTTTGAGCACTTGAGGCAAGTGTTAATATTTTGGCAATCTCGCGTGAAAAATGTACTTAAAAATGCTCATGGACATGAGTACACTGCGCTTTTTAATCTCATTTTTGACGTGATCTTGCTTAAAATCTTAACGTTTTCCCGCTTCAACTCCAGGTGCTGAAAAGTTGGATTTAATTGACACTCTGGGGGTAAAAATCCCCTAAAAACAGTGTTTTTAGCGAGGGCCATCCAGTTTGGTGAGAGGCCCAGTAGGGCCTCTCTAATGTTTTATCCGTAGAGCATTTTACCAGATTTGGCGTGGATTGCAACCCTTTAGACGGTCTAAATAAAGGTTGCTGCCCATATGAAAAGCGCTTAAACTCCGCCAGTAAATTTATTAATTATTAGTAGCTACTTCAGTTTGGGTTTTCTCACTGATTGCAACAGGAACCCCAAGCTGGTGTTGTATAGTTTGTTCAACTCGTTCCCAGTTTATTTTGATATCGTGCCCTTTAACGGCATCGCGTATCGCATCATCTGCAGAAATAATATTAAGGTGGCTTATTGGGTCTGAAATATTCACGGGAACGTGAGCTTCAAGATACAGTTTTCCATTATTCCAGCCGAGTTTGTAGGGGTAATGGATAATTCGAACTTTTTGTCCAATATTGACGTTGTTGTACAATTCTTCAATATCGGGTGGAAGTAGTCTTATGCAACCAGAGCTCACTAATTTCCCGACGCTCCAAGGCTGATTGGTACCATGAATTAAATAGCCTGCTTTTTGCATATAAATTGCATATTGACCAAGAGGATTGTCGGGGCCAGGGCCCATAAATTCAGGAAGTTCTTTACCTGTTTGTTCGAAGACGAAATCACGAATAGTATTAGGCACATACCACGTTGGATCTTGTTTTTTATTAACGACGACGCTATCGACTACGGGTGTTCGCCATTCGCGACGACCTAAACCTACAGGATAGGTATAAACATACTT
>CAYMKD010000511.1:0-1539 GCA_964390435.1 uncultured Pseudobdellovibrionaceae bacterium
ATTGGTAGTCGCCTTAACAATTCCAGCAACCGCCTTAGGTTCATTGGCATGATCAAGCATCTGCTTTTTAACGCCGTTTTGAAACTTATCTAAGCGACCATCTTTTTTGGCTTCTTGAAGTTTTTCTTGTATTTCTTCAAGCAGGCTTTTCTCTTTGATCTGATAGACATTCCCATGAATTCCTAGGTCCGTGGCTGTCGCCGTCTCACTAAAAAGTAAGAACAGCAGTGCCAATGATGTCTTTTTCATCAATCAAACCAATTTCTTGATAGCGGGAATCGAAGGAATCTTTGTGAGGAGTGTAAGCAAAGAATTTGTGCGCGGGTATTTTACTTGGTTCAATCGCGTGAAGTCTGAATTTCTTTGCATCAAAATCCGTTTTTGCCTTAATTAATTCTTCAACCTTCTTAGCATAAGGCTTAACAACTCCAATCAAGCTACCAGCAACAAATACCTCTTTATCGACTATGGTTATTTTTTTCTTATTAAATTCTTCAGAATCAGAAAGTTTGGCTAAGTTTATTATATGGAATAAGTCATCGTGAGTTAGGGTATCATCTTGATTGTGAGGCAACATATTTTCACCAAAGAATACCTCTCCACCACGAACTTCTACTTCATCACCTGCTATTCCGCCAACAAGCTTAATAAAATTTAATGGTTTCTCATTATGATATTGGGAATTGTTATGCACTTTAAATGCAAAAACTTGCCCTCTCTTTGTTGGAATTTTACCTTTTTCAAGAACAACATATTTGTAAGGCAAAGATTCTGTGTGATTTCTCATTACCTCATAATTTGATGCGAGCAGCACCCCAGCACAAATTATAACTAAACTAGCAAACAGAAACTTTTTCTGATTATTCTTTAACTTCATTTTCACCTCCAGGATTTTGAGTTTTTAAAGTAATACTCTCAGCCAGTGCGGCTTCCAAATCCTTGGTGATGTCGTTAGTTTCGGTTGCTACAACCTGCTTCTGGAGTATTATGTAATTAGAGTCCTGGAAGTCCTTCATCAAAACTTCCTGATGCTTTAGGAAAGTTTTTACTATTTTCTCTAGCTCTTCGTCATCCATCTTATTATCGACTAAATGACGCGACAGATTCATCACAAAATCATTGTTCAAATAAGATATATCAGCGGTAACAATCTTCGGTATTTTACTATCCAAAACAAAGTATGTAATACTTGAAGAAATAATCGAAAAAAACCCAGCTATGATTAAGCACGGCAAGAAGTGTTGATATGTTTGGAATACTCTCATTGTAGCATCATTTGTTGTTGATAAGTCGGGTTAGTTCTAAACTTATTTGCTGCGACTATCTCGAGAGCATCTTCAAACTCTTTTCCTTCATCTTTTAACGACATGATTTTCACATAATCAGACACATCAAATATGCGCTTCTTTCTTATCACTTTTCTAACATATTGAATGTCCTCTAAAACGTTCTTCTCTGCATACCCTTGATTAATGATATTACCTACTATTTCAGGATCTCTCGGATCCTTAATAATATTAAGAATATCAACCAACTTAT
>CAYMKD010000512.1:0-1537 GCA_964390435.1 uncultured Pseudobdellovibrionaceae bacterium
CGGGTAAGTATAAAGATTCTGGCGCTGAATATCGTCCTATGAGAGAAGATGAGCGAGAACTTTTTCAAGACCTTATTAATCAAGTTTATGTGCAGTTTAAAGAGGCGGTGGCTAAAGGTAGAAATATGGATATTCGCAAAGTTGACGAGTATGCTGACGGCCGCATTATGACGGGATCTCAGGCTGTTGAATTAGGCTTTGCAGATAAAATAGGTACATTAGGTGATGCGATAAAAGAGGCGGCAGCTCTTGCTGATTTAGGTGAAGATTATGAAGTGGTAGAGCCACCAAAGCGTCGTCCTAGTTTATGGTCTTTAGTAAACTCCGAGGACTCAGAGTGGGACACTCAAACTAAAATCACACAAGAAGTTAAAAAAACTTTAAAACTTAATTTAATGAACCAGCCGTTATTTTTAATGCCTGGCTATTGGGATTAGTTTTAAAATGAGTGCTCGTAAAAAGAAAAATCAGATAAAAATTGATCAAGAAATTTGGCCGCTTGAGCATGATGTTCTCTTTAGGCCTGACCGGGTTAAATATGTACGTAAATTAGTTAAGCCTAAGGGGTGCGTGTTTTGTAAGTCGGCAAAAAGCCAAATTTCTGTGGATTCTTTACTGCTTTTCAAAACACGTTACTCCATGGTCGTATTAAATAAATTTCCCTATAATAATGGGCACTTATTAGTGCTACCTTTGAGGCATTGTGGAAGTTTGTTAAAGCTTAAGGCGAAAGAGTATCAAGATCTTATGGAAACTCTAAGACTTGCAATTAAAGCTGTAGAGTCATGCTATGCTCCGCCGGGCTTTAATCTGGGAATGAACCACGGGGCTTGCGCTGGTGCTGGAATTCCTGAACACTTACATTTACATATAGTGCCTCGCTGGGCAGGAGATACTAACTTTTTTCCGCTTTTAGCTAAAAGTAAAACAGTTATTGAGACACTTGATCATAGCTTCAATCGTTTGTTAGTTTATTTTAAGAAGGTAAAAAAATAAATGAGTAGTCGTCCGCAGTTTCAATTTGCAGTGCCATTTACACCGATTGTAAAGAAGCTGGTTATTATAAATGTGGCAGTTTGGTTTTTTGGACAGGTGATTCTTGAGGGATATTTAAAAGTTCCTTTGCAGGGATTGTTTGCTCTTTATCCCGGGAAAGTTTTATTTGATTTTTACATCTGGCAGACATTCACCTACATGTTTCTGCACTCGCTTTCATTTACACATATTTTATTTAATATGTTGATGCTCTGGTGGATGGGGGCTGAGCTTGAGCAGCATTGGGGAGCTCGTTACTTTACTATCTATTATTTGCTCACTGGTTTCGGGGCTGCGGTGATCTATGTTCTCGGGATTTGGCTATATGCTTTATTGGGCGGAAGTACCATGGGGCTTATTATTCCTGTAGTTGGGGCTTCCGGGGCCATTTTCGGTTTAATGTATGCTTATGGGCGTATTTTTGGGGAGAGAGTCATCTATTTTATGATGATGTTTCCTATGAAGGCCAAGTACTTTGTAATGCTTTTAGCAGGGATTCAGA
>CAYMKD010000513.1:0-1532 GCA_964390435.1 uncultured Pseudobdellovibrionaceae bacterium
ACTGCTCAATGAAGTTGAAAAGTAATTCAATAAAGATGATGAAATAAATTTAATATTTTCATTCTTATATATTCTATTTGCAAAATTACTTAAATTATTATCACAATTATTAAATATAATATAATCATTAGTATTATCATTGTTACCAGGGTTATCATCACCATCGTCGACAGGGGCGGCCGAACTTGATAACTTGGCACTTTCTTGTGGAGCATTTTCAAAGCTAACGTCAGAACAATTTTGAAAACAAAAGCCGAGTATACCAATAGATATAGCAGCCAATAAAAATTGACGAGCCTTTAAAGGACCCATGATTCCCCCTTGATTTTCATTCCCTGATTAATCCTAGCATATTCATATTGCAAGAGCTCAAACTATAGTTAGTTTTGACTCAAAATGAGACGATGGCCCAAAGGCATTTATTAAGTTTTAAGAACAACAAATCCCTGATCATCTAATGGCCTAAAAGACAACTTTCGCTCATAAAACTTTTCTAAAAAATGCACCTTTTGATGATAACAAAAAACAGAAGCTGACTTCCCCACAATGGATTTTGTATCTGCAAAAAGTGGAATTTCAGAAAGAAAGTATTTTACTGCAATTCTTAAGGCCTCTTCCGTAATTTGCTCAGAGTCAGATACTTTTTGTGTCAGAACCCACCTTGAGGCCATAAGACACTCCTGCTCAAATTGCGAATCCATCTCAAAAAGATCTGTAACTTCTTTAAGCAAATCCGTATAACGTTTATTTGCCGATAAGTATTCCCAATCAAGTATCATCTGAGATAATTTTTCTTCTGGAATAAACAAAGCTCGCAATGCGCGATAAATTTTATTTTTTAGATATTGAGCTTGGCGACGAGCCTTCCACTGCGCTTTTTCAAACTCATAGCCTTGAGCCTGCAAGGTATAAACTGCAGGCACATCAGGAACAAAAAAATGCATAGATTTAAACTCACGCATTCCCCATTCTGCCAACTCTCTAATCCGATCCTCAGAAAAGTAACTATTAAATGGACTAATTCCAAAACAACAATGCTCACGCTTATCTAACATACGCTCGCAGTTTGTGGTTAAAGCCAGCATCTCCATTTATACTCCTTAAACGAATTCATATAGAGTTGACAGTATATACTGGCACCAAAAAGCAGAATAAGACTAGAAAAAATAAGTACAGCAATATGCAGCAAAATCGTTTGCGCCTCACTCTTGACAAGATCAAAAAATACACTAGTCATGCAGCCATGTAATAACTAAGCAGATAGGAGATAAAATGAAAGTTACATTCACCCTTGCTAGTGAATTTGGAAACCTCTTAGCTGGGGAAGCATATACGGGGCTGACTAAAATACATGAAGGCAAACAGTTTATCTACGTTCATATAAATGGATAGAGTAGTTATGTGCCTTCAGGTTTGGCAAGAATTGATCATTGTATTGATTGGAATAATCTAGAGTTAATTGAATCTGAAGTCTAATATAGGGATTAGACCTATCGTAGAACCGTAGAACCGTATGGACCTAAGAAAATTGG
>CAYMKD010000514.1:0-1525 GCA_964390435.1 uncultured Pseudobdellovibrionaceae bacterium
ATTTAATTTCAAATGCTTTAAAGTTTCATAAAAATGAACTGACACCAAAAATTCATATTCTTTTAAACGCAGATGAGTCTTCGTGGCTTATTGGTATTAAAGACAATGGGCTTGGCGTTTCACAGGAATACCACAAAAAAGTGTTTGACCTCTTTAGTCGCATTCATAATAAAGAGATTTATCCCGGAAGTGGTTTGGGGCTTGCCATCTGTAAAGAGTGCGCGGAGAGTCTTGGGGGAGAAATAAAAATTGAATCTAAAGAAGGAGTGGGAAGTACTTTTTGGCTCTCGCTTCCTAAGAGTTATAAATGAGTGAATCAGACAAACATAAAAATTGCCAAATAATACTTATTGAAGATTCTTTTGAGGACGCAGAGTTGTTTCAAACTTTTTGGCGAAAAGAAAATATTCCTATCGAGATCATTCACTTTTCAGACGGCGAAAAAGGTCTAGAACATCTTGTTAAAATTAGTAATAGTAAAAATAGTCCAATGTGTAGTTTAGTTATTTTGGATTTAAATTTACCTAAACGCACTGGAAAAGAAATTCTCAAAGAAATTAAGTGCGCCACCACAAAAAGCATTCGTGTAATAGTATTTTCAGGGTCAGAGAGCGCACAAGAAAAAGCCCAATGTATAGAGCTTGGAGCGAGCGCATTTATCACTAAGCCAGTAGACTTGTCTGGTTACCGAGAGTTTATCAGTCAGAGCTTGATAAAAGAGTTAAAAGCTATTTGCCCATCACTTGTTGCTTAAATTAAACCTCAGCAATGGCGGCATCAATACGACGAGTATAATTAGGTGTGAGCTGTTTAATTGCCTCGGATTTACGTTCATGGCAGTCTTGAACTTCGCAACGTTCACATGTTTCAGAGACAATTTTAAACGGAACATCAGGGCTTAAGGCAAAGTTCACTTTTTTTCTTGCCTTGCTGTCTAATAAAATTCCAATTGTAACGCAGCCTAAATCATTGGGTCTTAGTTCGTGTCTAAAAGCAAAAGACATATTAAGGTATTCATTATCAGAAGCATAAAAACTGGAACGCTGAGCTCCAACAATTTCGCCTCTGTTAGAGTTTTGAAGTTGTTTTAGTAAGCGCGTAGTTAACCACCGAGAGCAATAATGCTCATCTCCAGTCACTGCGTGCGGAGAATGAAGTCCAGACAAGTGAAGCTCGCGAGTCATCTTATATTTTTGTGATTTAGAGTTGTAGTCGCAACGTAGAAAGAAAATATGTTCAACTCCTACAAATCGGGGTAGCAGCTGCGCTAGTCTTAAAAACACGCTTTCCACAGGACAAGGAAACTGACCAATCATTTTTTGAAAGTAATCAGGTTGCCAACTTGTTTGTGAGAATAGGTGTTCGACTTCTTTTAAAAGAAACTTTTTATTTATCAATAAGCTAGTGGCAAAATAAGTTGCAGAAAAATAATTAAATAGCTGATCAAATGATTCAAGGTTTTTAATTAAAGAGTTTTTTGGCCGACTTTTAATCTTTAGATAAGAGTAACCTAGTTCGCGACATA
>CAYMKD010000515.1:0-1523 GCA_964390435.1 uncultured Pseudobdellovibrionaceae bacterium
TTCTACCTTCGCTATGTTTAAACAAATCTTTCTTATATAACTTAAATTTTGAGCAGCGATTTTGTCTCTAGTTTGCCAAGCATCTTCTCTAAAACTTACATCCAATAGCCAGTGAAGTTTATTTTCTATATGCCAAGCTAGCTTTGATTTTTCTATCATCTCTTCTGCACTTAACACCAAATCACTAACAAAATATTTTACATAACTTTTCTCTCTTTTCTCCTCTGTAGGCATTTCATATTTCCCAGTAAGTTCACCTGCCGATGTTTGGATCCAAGGTCGATTTTCTTTTTGTATAAAGCGATACTCAATTTTTGCAATTGTTCTAACTTCTGGAAACGCAACCAAATTTCCATCTTTATTCATGTTAATTTTCTTAATCAAATTTTTGTCATGCTCTTCCCAACAATCTCTTATTTCAATTCTTCCTCTTTTTTTTAGTTCACTACTTTGTGGTTTTTTAGTTGAACTTGAAAAATGCTTAATAAGATTATTATGAACACTTTTAGTATTTCCTTTAACTGGAAACAAATAATGACCTTTCCTATCAATTATTTCACGAGCAAAGGTCGTTCTCCCTATCCCAGCATCAGCTAATATTAACGTATCTGTTAAATTAAAAAAATCAATTAGTTTTTTGGCTGCTGTAACCTCTACATTACCACTGCCATTTGAAAAAAGTTGGCCTAAGAAAAGTTCATCTTCAACATCATAAGCATTTACCAAATGAACACTATCTCTCCTCCTACCCATTACAGTCTTGACTGTACCTTTAAGAGTTTTACCATCAATACAAATTATCTTATGTCCTTTTTGTTCTCTCACATCGTTAATCCATTCGATTAAACATTTTCCTAACTCCTTAGCATCTACTATTGCAAGCACTCTTCCAAAAGTGTCATGTGATGGAATTCCATTCTTAAGTTTAAAATGCTTTTTTAACCAGCTAACTTTTGCATTGGAAAAATCTACAATCTCATACCAACTTTCACATCCACATAAAACTCCAAGGCATGAAATCAAAAGCACTTCAACTAAGTCATACTTAACTCTTCCTTTGATTCGAGGATCACTTAACTCACTAAACTTATCTTTTAAATCTAATAGTATTTGCATCTAATGATCATATTAAATGTTTTTTATATGGCCTAGACACATGGCCGTATTAGTAAATTCAATAATTTAATTTAATAACTTTGGTGCGTCGGCCCTGTGGACGCAAACGTACTTTTAACGAGCTGCTCATGAAAGGTATGATGTACCTTTTTTTAGTGCTGGGCTCTTGCCAATGCTAGATATAGAGATAAAATTAAAAACAAACTTTAATAACTAAAAAAGTCTAAGGATAGACAGTGATAAAAAAAATTATTTTCTTATTCTTTTATGTAAATCTAACTGTTCATGCTCATAATCTTGGTGTTGTCATTGCAGATATTCAGCCAGAGTTCGCTGGTAGCACCCATCCTGATGACATTCAAGTTGTAAAGCAAATGATTTCTAAGCAAACAAAGTTAATCAATTGG
>CAYMKD010000516.1:0-1514 GCA_964390435.1 uncultured Pseudobdellovibrionaceae bacterium
GTCTAAAAAACCATTTACGCGAACTTTTCGAAACAAAGAAAGAAGTTGAAATGGCAATAAGTACCTTAGAACAAGTCAAAATAATGCAGGATCTAAAAGCCTCCGCCGAAAAAGACTTAAAAACCCCTACAAAAGCTTCAATATCACCTGTCGAGGTAAAGGCGACTGAAGCAACCGAACTAATAAAGGTAATAGAGAAAAATCTTATTGATTGGTCTTACCCAAATTTGAGCAAAGATGAAAGCAGAGTTCTTTTTAGTGAATTGAGCCAAGATATTGCGATTATTGACAAAGATCGCGCTTCGCAAGGAAAGGGTTATAGAGCAATAACTTACGCAGCATGGATCATTTCTTTGATGGAATTATGTCTTGATAAAAAAATGCCACATCCAGGCTTTATAGTATTAGACTCACCTCTTGTAACATACCGTCCCGCAGATAAGCCTCAAATTTCAAAGAATGATGCAATCTCAGATAATATGAAGGAAAGATTTTATGGTAGTTTAAGCAATTTATCAAAAGATCGCCAAATAATTATTTTAGAAAATGAGGATCCTTCTGAAGAAGTAGTAAGAAAAATAAATTACACACATTTCACCAGAAACAAAGAATTTGGTAGGTATGGTTTCATACCTACAATAACCGAAAGTGAGAAAACTTAGTTAATAAAACTGGGGAGTAAGATTAGAAGGCAAATAAAGAGGATGACTTGGTGCTCCATAAATTGAGAAACACAAATAACAAAGTCCTGAATGATTTTTAGTAGATTGATAAACTATTGGCCGTGTAATTTTAGTTTCTTTGGCAGTTGTCCAAAAACAATTGTAGTCTTTTAATTAGAATTAACCTTATTTTAGAGATATAAAATAGTTGACTCTTAATAATTTTAGTAGTTTCGTATTACTTGAATTAGGTTATTACTTATTTAGGGGATATGATAAACTTTTCAGATTATTTGAAACAACTACGAAAATCTGGCCAAATTTCTTTTACTGCCGACCAGGCTGCAAAAGATTTACAAACATCAAAAAGCAATATCCTTGTCGCTGTTTCTTATGTTAAAAAACAAGGTGATTTGATCAGTCCTGCTAAGGGTTTTTATGTCATAGTCCCTCCTGAACATCAAAAATTCGGCTGCATTCCAGCTGAAGAACTAATTCCGATTCTCACACAACACCTAAAAATTAACTATTATTCCGGCTTGCTGACCGCTGCGATGTATCATGGTGCCACTCACCAAAAGCCAAACTCATTTCAGATTATCTCTGACAAACAAATAAAAAGAGAACTTCATTTTGGCGATGTCCGCATCAAGTTTTTTTACAAGAAATCTTTAAAAGATCTGCCTCTTAGCGATGTTGTTGTTCGTAGTGGCTATTTAAAAATTTCTTCTCCTGAGCTAACTGCAATGGACTTGCTTTTATACCCTGATCCAAGCGGAGGAATTAATCACACAGCTACAGTTTTATCTGAGATTATTGAGCAAATTAATCCGCAAAAATTAGTTGATCTTG
>CAYMKD010000517.1:0-1512 GCA_964390435.1 uncultured Pseudobdellovibrionaceae bacterium
ATTTTTTTGTTAAAAGAAAATGAAGGTTTATACACAATCTTTGTTTTCTTTTAATTTCCCTGAGATATTTTCGAGCAATCCTCTAATATTAATATAATTATTAAGGAGGAAGCTTATGAATACTCAAGTTCATTTTGCACACATGGATCGTTCTGAGGCTTTAGAAAGTCAAGTTTTGGACAAAATTGAACCCATTGTTGAGGAATATGCTGGCCAAAGAGAGCAACATTTAAGAGTTTGGCTTGTTGCAGACCAGTCCATTAAACAAAAGGGAGCCCGCTCATACAAATGCGAAATTAGTGTCAGAGTACCTCCACGAAGAGAAATTTTTATTTCTAAATCAGCCACTGATATGTATATAGCTTTAAAGTCAGCTGCGAAGAGTTTAAGAACAACCTTGCGTGAAGAATTTAAGAGGCGAATTTATCGCCGCAATGATTTAAGAGAACAAATTGCCATTCAAGATAGTACAGTAGTTACGGATTTGAATTAAAACCTAGATCTGTATGTTAAATTACAGTATGATGAGTCATGCGCCGTTATTGGTGGATTTGGTTAGCACTCATCATACTATTCTTTATTGTAGGCCTTTGGCATGGACAGTGGCTTAGTACAAGCTGGCATAAAGAAGAATTAAAAAGACATATTGATGTTTTGGTTTGCGAACCTAGACTAATTACAAATAAAATTACAAACCAATTTCAAGCGGATAAAAAAATCGATCTGCGGGTTGAAATTATTTTTAACCAGACAAATTTTGAGAAAAGGTTGAGCGAATCCCCTCCCCCAGATTTGATCATATGTTATTTTGAATGGTTAAAACCATTTGAAGATGATCTTTCTGCTTCAGAAAATACTGGAAGAAAGATCAAAAATAAAATAAGTGTTGATTTTATTTGGCGACAAAAAAATCCTACTTGGCCACTTTTATGGAAGATTGAACTCACCCCCCAAAAGCGCCTTGATTTTATAAATATCGGCAGACATAAATTAAGCCCTAAGGCATTTGTAGCTGATGAAGCATTAGATTATTTCTTTTCAAAAGAAATTGGGGCTTTACTTACTGAGCCTGTCAGCTGGAGTCTCACTACTGAAGTTTCAAATAATTTACAGATCCCTGAAAGCCAAAGAGCCAGGGCCATTCGAAGCGAACCTCTTTTTGAATTACTTTGGCCCAAATAGTTTAATGGACCGAGCTAGGATCTAAAACAACCCCTATGCTTTGTTTGGCAAGGTAAGGATTGTAGTATTTAGCTTTATCGTTTTCATAACCAACTAGTTCGATTTCAATGGTGTGCCTTACGTTGTATTGATACCCAAACGGCAAGGGAATAAAGATATTAAAAATTCCATCACGACATTGCTCTGGATTCCCGTCGGCATCTTTTACAACTCCTGCCACAGAATCTAAATTTGAAGAATTGCTTAATTTGAAGTGAATTTTATGTTCTTTAAAAACAGAAAGATAACATTCTCCACTGAGCTTTATACTTGAATCATTGGCTGCAAGAT